>JBBPYM010000257.1:0-9748 GCA_038199905.1 Chitinophagales bacterium
CGTGAACGGTAACCTGCAGTCCACATATTTCCAGAGGGGCCATCTGCATCACCGGGAAAAAGTTTTGGATGTTCGCTTCCTGCAATTGGATCTCCCACAAATCGCATATAGCTAACCCCGGAAAGCGACATGCCATGAATATGGCTAAACCCCGAAATGCTTCCAACTGTGTATTCATAACCTCCGTTCCAAACATTTCGTTGATTGTCCGGACTTAATTTTACCATGCCAAACGGCGCGGAGGGCCCCGGAAATAACATCCACCTGGAATTAGATGTGCCTGTGAATACATTGACATACTCAGTGGGTTTCTTTTGAGAATAGCCTTGTGTCATTGTAAGTGATAAAACAGTTATGATAAGAATTCTTTTGAATAGAAGCACCATTGTCGCGTACATAACTTTTATGATTTTACGGTCACCTTCTTTTTTTATGGTAAGACAGTTTCTTTATTTCCTTCGCATACATTGCAAGAACTTCCAAGGTGCTTTCATCAGTATTGAATACGGAGTTCAATCCCTGGTGTTCGCTGTATGGATCTGCCACAAAATTAATATCACCTGGCTTCCACATATAATCAATTTGCTGCGCACGGCCTTCCCCGCCCCATCCCCAAAAATTAACGCCGGCAAAAGGGCTATTAGTTTTTACTGAATCTTGAAAAAGATTTAATACAAATTTAAAAAAACCATTTCTGGCAGTAGCAGCACTATCAGGTGAATACGTTTCGTTATCACGAACAAAACCAACTTGTTCCAAGACAATTGGTTTATTTAGTTTGGTAGCAATAGCCAGATGTTCTTTGATGTATTGCGATGCATTTTCTTTGGTTTTAACGATTGTTTCGGGTTTGCTTGCTTTATACCAGCCCCAGTTTTTTGGCCAGAGATGAAAGGTGATGTAATCAATGTATTTACTTTTATGCGCCTGCATGGCATAATCTAAACTGTTCAACGTTCCCTTGCTGCCTTCACTGCCGGTTGTTACTAAATGATGGGGATCGATGGAATGAATGTAAGCTGCAGTCTTATCAACCCACCTGGAGAATTCTCTAACGCTTTCCGATGCTTCTCCTTCTTTTGAGGGACGAGGCTCATTGGCAAGTTCCCATGCCATAATTGTCGGATCATTTTTATAAGACTTTTTAGTATATAAATTTTTACGGTTCACTATTGTATTTATGTACTTACGATACCGTTTTTGAGCTTCTTCAATCTTGTAAAAACGAGCGGAGAAATTCATTGCCTGGTCCCATGTTTGTTCTTTGTTAACGGAGGGATCAAAAACATTTTCACCTGTTGCCCAGGAAACATATTCGCTCATACCGCCGGACCAATCCCAAAAATTATTCAAGACCAAAACAGCGTGCAAATCTCTTTTTCCCATCTCCGCCAACAAGAAATCGAGCCCTTGAAAAAGCGTCTCGTTATAGTCTCCATTTTTATATTGAAAGGGTGGACTTAACGGTAATCCAAAATCCGATTCTTCTGAAGCTGCCACTATTCGTAAGTTATTGAGTCCTAACTTTTGTAAATGGTCAAGCTCCCTTAAAAGTCGCGCCCTGTTACCATAGTCAGCATCTGCGCCCAAATATGCTCCATACCAAAAATTTGTTCCCACAAAATTGTGCGTTTCCTGGTTTATGACAAAGTTCGTTTCTTTAACTTTTACATACTGCTGTTGAACCTTGCAGGAACTTAAAAAGGCAAAAAAACATAAGCCTGATATAAACGGCAGATATCCTGTGATAGCATTTTTGAGAAAGCGATGATTCTTTTTCTCCACGATATTTTTTTGCAAGTTGTTAATCATGATTTTTCGTTGTTCGATTTATTAGAAAACTTTCACTTCCCAAAAACCCGGCCTTGTGTTATTTTTTTCATTACGATTGGTGATTCGGATATACCGCACTGTAAACTTTGATTGGGTAATTAATGGTGATCCAATTCTTTTATTCTCCCATTGATTGTCCGCTAAAATCCAGTTCTTATTGTCGTCCGAGACTTCAATTTTGTATTGGTATGCTTTTATAGGAAACTCCGGAAATAGTTGGATTTCATTAAAACGTTTTACAGCGCCCAGATCGAGCATAATCCATTCCTGGGCATAGTTACCTCCAATCCAGGGAGTAGCATTGTTTTCATCAACCGCATTTGCAGCTGCGGTAACTGCTGAATCCAGGGTGCTGGAGCTGATGACTGTACAATTAAAAGCCAGGTTTATTTTATTTTCTCTATCTTTTAGAATTCCTACGCCTTTATTGGTAGTTACTACTCTTTTAATAGAACCATCATTATTAAATTTCAATTCATCTGCAGCTACCTGTCTTAATTTTTGAGAAATTGGATATCGATCCAGCGTATTAAAGCGATGATAAATGATGTAATATTTATCGTTGAACTTTAGCATTGTATGATGGCCGGTTGATTTAATTTTTTCATCCTTTTCGTCTGTACCCAAAATTGGCCGCATCATCCCTTCTGTCCACGGGCCAAAAGGTGTAGGGCCAGTAGCATAACGTACCTGATAAGTTTGATCCCATGTTTTTCCCCAGGAATAAGAAAAATAATAGGTGCCATTTTTCTTAAACATATAAGGTGCTTCAAAATAATGTGGCGGTGTAACATCTTTTGGTTGTCCCTCAAAAGAAATCATATCTGCATTTAGCTTTACGCCCATACATCTGCCTTCAATATCAAACCCACTGTTACAAGAGCCCCAGTACAAGTACCCCTGTCCATCATCGTCTATAAAACATTCTGCGTCTATGGTTTCTACATAAAAATATTCTTTGTGCCTGATTAAAGGCTGGTTGTTTGCAATTGCATTTTTCCAGGGGCCTTGCAGCTTATCAGCAACACCCACCCATATTTCCTGACCTACAGTAACATACATATAAAATTTCCCGTTTGGCGACTTAATTACACTTGGCGCCCAAACACCTGAAGGTGTGCCTGTACTACTTTTGCATGCTTCTTTAGTTGGCCAGTTTAAATACGCGCATTTCCAGTTTACAAAATCTGTAGATGTCCATACTGCCAGTCTAGTGATGTCGTTCCAATTCGGCATATCGCTTGTAGCATAAATATAAAACGTGCCATTGTCTTCTATAACAGTTGGATCGCCTAAGTACGCTGGCAGTAAAGGGTTTCCTGCATTCGGACTATTGTACTTAATATCGTTTTTACTCCAAAGGTCTAAAACCGACTGATCCGGGTTTTGAGAGTTGACACTCAAACCCATTGCAACAGCTATTAAGACTGTAAGTAACCATTTATAATTTTTCATTTTTATACTGATTTGTAGTGTTGAGTAATATTAGGTTTAAGATACCACCTGTAATATGCATATTGATTGTTGGTTTATGGCATCTGTCAAATATTATTTATAAAAGGTTTCCCTATCAGTAATAACTGTATAAAAAAATGCTATAAAGCAACCAAAACAAAAAAATATCAAAATATCATTAGCTTATGTATAAAACTCATCATAAAGACTGGATTAATAATGCAAGATTTGTTTTTTGAATGTGGTGCTTATTTAATGTATAAAATATAACAAACTAATATGCTTAGAAGATCAACTATGCTGCTATTATTGCTGCTGGGATTTACTTGTTTTACTTCTTCGATTTTTGCTCAAAATAAGGTTACCGGCAAAGTAACAGGTACCGATCTAACACCACTTGCCGGGGCTTCCGTCAGTGTAAAGGGCACAAATACGGGTGTTACCACGCTGGACGATGGTAGCTTTTCCATTACTGTGTCTGCCGCATCCAAAGTACTTGTGATTTCCAGCATTGGTTTCGATGCCCGGGAAGTTAATATTTCCAATCAAACAAATGTATCGGTTATATTAACGCCGAAGGCTTCCAGTCTAAACGATGTTGTGGTAGTTGGGTATGGAACGCAAAGAAAAACAGACGTTACTGGTTCCATAGTAAGCGTAAGTGAAAAAGCGCTCAGGGAAGTGCCGGTTGCTAATTTGGCTCAGGCCCTAACTGGTCGGGCGGCAGGTGTGGATGTGTCCCGTTCATCAACAAGGCCCGGTGAGGCAGGCCAAATACGAATTCGTGGTGAACGTTCATTAACAGGGTCCAATGACCCTTTACTGGTTGTGGATGGAATTCCTTTCAGCGGCGGCATTAATGATCTGAACCCGGATGATATTGGCAACGTTGAGATATTAAAAGATGCCTCAGCTACAGCTATTTACGGATCAAGGGGTTCAAGCGGAGTAATTATTATTACCACCAAAAAAGGAACACGGAGCGGAAAACCTGTTGTTAGTGTAAACTCTTACTATGGTATTTCACAAATTACCAGGCCATACCCAATGATGAATGCAAAAGAGTTTACTCAGTACCGGGCAGATGCAAATTACAGTGCCGGGAATACCGCGGATGAACAGGTGGGAATAACTAATGGTACTAATACAGATTGGCAGAAACTTGTTTATCAGAAAGGCAACATTACAGATAACCAGGTTAGTCTTGCTGGTGGCAATGATAAAACGCAATATGGTCTCGGTGTAGGGTACTACCAGGAAAAAGGAATTTTCAATTTTATTTCTCTCGACCGGTTTAATCTTAGGGCTACCATTGATCAAAAAATAGGGAGCAGGATCAAAATAGGATTAAACACTTTGAATTCCTTAACCTATAACAATGGGCAGGACCTTAATCCGATGCTTAGTGTTTTGCGCATTCCGCCGATGGAATCTCCTTATTTACCCGATGGAACATTTAATTATATTCCAGGATTTGGATCGCAAGACGGTAACCTCAACCCGCTGCTTTTGAACAATAGCAAAGATGTTATGAAAAACAAACAAAGAAGGTTACGGACTTTCAACAGCCTGTATGGGGAAGTGGAAATAATAAAAGGGCTTAAATACCGGATCAACGTCGGTTTGGATTTTAGCCAGCAATACACAGGAAGTTTTAACGGCGCAGGCTCGTACTTTAGTGGAGGTTACTTAGACCAGCAAGGCACTTTAAATCCACTGGTAAATAATGCCAATGTTACCAACGGAGAAGCATGGAGTTACGTGCTAGAAAATCTGGTGACCTATGAAAAAACCATCAAAGAAAAACACCGGATCTCTTTTACAGGCTTGTTCAGCAGCCAGGAAAGCCAGAACTTTAGCAGCAGTTTCAATGCTACAGCGCTTCCCGCCAACTACATACAGGACTATAACTTTTTACAGGCCGGAACTGTCACCGTTAATCCAAATAATAACGGATTTGCCAAACAAGGTTTATTATCTCTTATGGGCCGTTTAAACTATGCATACGATAATCGGTTCCTGCTCACAGCAACCGTTCGCCGGGATGGATCATCTGTTCTTTCCCCCGGCAATCAGTGGTTCACATATCCTGCTGTTTCTTTAGGATGGAACGTATTCAATGAAAATTTCATGTCCAATATTAATGTTGTATCTAATTTAAAAGTAAGAGCAGGATGGGGAACTACATCCAACCAGGGCATTGCGCCCTATTCCACGCTCGGAGGGCTTTCTACTAATACTTATAATTACGGGGGTACAAATGTTACCGGTTATTTTGTAAATGCCTTACCCAATGGAAACTTGAAATGGGAGTCTACAACCAATACCAATGTGGGAATAGATTTTGGCTTTTTTAAAAACAGGATTACCGGTTCATTTGATTATTATACTCAGCAAACAAAAGACATCCTGGTTAACAAGAGTCTCCCCATCAGCAATGGTGCATCCAGTTTTGTTACTAATGCGGCTAAAACAAAGGGGCATGGTATAGAGTTAAGCCTGAGTACGATTAACGTTGAGTCAAAAAGCGGGTTTAGCTGGAGTACAGATTTTAATTTTTCCATCAACAGGAATGAAATAGTGCAGTTGGCAGATCCCAGCCTAAAGCAGGATGTGGGGAATGGCTGGTTTGTAGGGCAACCCCTTTCTGTCATTTATGATTTTAAGAATATAGGTGTATGGCAGACGAGCGAAGCCGCGAAAGCAACTACTTTTAAATCACAACCGGGCAGGATAAAAATAGAAGACTTAAACAATGATGGTAAGATCGATGCAAGCGACAGAATGATTCTGGGAAATTTTCAACCAGATTGGGTTGCAGGCATGACTAACCGGGTGAACTACAAAAATTTTGATCTTTCCTTTGTGATGTTTGCCAAGTGGGGCGGCACAATCGTGAACGGCCTATTCCAGAGCACTTCCGGTGGTGGCCCTTTCGGTTTCTTCGGACAAGGCAGAACCAATGTGCTCAAATATGACTATTGGACACCAACTAACCCTACGAATGCTTTTCCGCAACCTGACGGAAAAACCAATAATGCCGATTATTATTCGACCCTCGGATACATGGATGGCACATTTATCAAAATGAGAAGTATAAACCTGGGTTATATGGTGCCCGGCAAATTAAATGCAAAGTTGGGAATTCAATCGTTCAGGATTTACCTGACGGCACAGAATCCGTTTATCGTGTATTCCCCGATTGTAAGGGATGGCTATGCAATTGATCCTGAAGGAACAGGATTTGGTAACGTAACAGGGTCACAAGGTGGAAACTCAGCGGTCCCAGGCAGGGCAATTACTATCAATGTGCAGACACCGCCAACCAGCGCATGGATATTAGGTGTAAACCTGAAATTTTAAATAACCAGAATTTTTATAAAGAACAAATTTCTTTCAAATATGAAATACATATCTAAAATTGTAAGCTTTAGTCTGCTGCTTGCGCTTATACTGATATCATCTTGTAAAAAGGTGTTGGTTGAAGAAAACAGGTCGAATATTACGCCTGGTATTTTTTCCACACCCTTAGGATTACAAGCCGGGTTAAATGCCGGTTATTCCAATCTCCGCTACCTCTATGGCCAGGAGCCCCAACTCTACCTTTCAGAAGCCGGAGTAGATGAAACACAGCGAGGAGACAACGCCAGCACCCAAATGTTTTTCAACAACATTCAAACCTCAGATGGTAACGTATCGACGTTATGGAATACGGCCTACCAGTCCATTAACACCCTGAACGGAGTAATAGGGCTGGGCCCAAATGTTGACTTCCCAATTGCTACAAAAACCACTGTCATTTCCGAGGCCAAATTCCTCAGGGCATTTTACTATTTCCTGTTGGTACAAACCTTTGGAGATGTCAGTTTGCATTTAGATTTTAATACAAATCCTTCTTCCGCAGATTCCCGCCAACCAATAGCTGAAGTATACAACGCTATTATAAAAGATTTGAATGAAGCTGCGGCAGGCCTGCCAGATAAACCTGCACTCTCGAAGGGCCAGGCTTCCAAATCCACTGCTTTATTTCTTCTGGCAAAAGTCTACCTAACAAGGGGCTGGTCCTCTGCGGCGCAAGCTTCTGACTTTCAAAACGCATATACTACCGCTACCGGGCTTATCACCAATAAGGCTACCTATAATCTTGACTTATGGCAGGACTATAAAGATGTGAATGCAAGCGGAAACGATTATGGAAAAGAAATTTTATGGGTGATAGACAGGAATACAAATATTACAGCGTCTGAAACGAATTTTGGAGGTGGCGGGGGCGGATCACCTTATGGCGGTAACAAAGAAAACAGGGCAAACTTTTATTTCCGGCCAAATTATCCGGGAGCACTGTTCAATGTTAATAAGGGTATTACAGGCGCTCCAACCGCTAATTTCATTATGATGAACAGGGATATCACTAATGGTCGCCCCTATGTGCGGATAAGGCCTTCCAATTATACCCTCAATATCGCTTTTGGAGAAAGAGTGAATGATTCACGCTATGACAAATCTTTTCAAACAGCCTGGATATATAACCGGGGTGACGCCATAGCAGCTACCATTGCCGCCGCTACTGGCAGAGGTATGTTGATTAATAATGTAGACACAGCTATCTGGATGCCTGGGAAAGCGGTCCCTGAATCACGGATCCTGGCTTTCAAAGGAGCCATCTTAACACCAGATGGTTATACTGGCTCTTTATTCCCGGCTTTATCAAAGTACGAAGATCCTAACAAGCTGGCAGTTAACGATGCTTCTGAAAGGCCATTAGTGATGTTCAGATTTTCTGAATTGTACCTGATAGCGGCAGAAGCTGCCTTTAAAGGCAATGGAACAATACAAAATGCAGCAGACATGATCAATGTACTAAGGCAGCGTGCAGCATACAGGACAACCAATTCAGCTGCTCAAAATGCCATTGCCGCCTCCGCACAAACTATTACGGTGGGGAGTGTAACGCTTGATTTTATTCTTGATGAATATTGCCGGGAATTGTTTGGAGAATGGCGCAGGTGGTATGATCTGGTCAGGACGAAAACACTGGCAGCCCGTGTGGCAGCTTACAATGCGGATGCAGCCACAGGATTCAAATCTCCCAGGGATCTGCTAAGGCCAATTCCACAATCTCAGATTGACCTGGTAACAGAAGGCCCAGCATATCCCCAGAATCCGGGTTGGTAAACGGAGTCAAGAACAGACACATTTATTATTTTTAAAAGCCGGGGATAACGCTCACCCCTGGCTTTTAAAATTATGAAGAGAGTGAGATTTTTGAACTGCAAATTCACAGCGGGCAGCAGAAGGGATACAATTAATTTACCTGTACGGCTCCAAGACAAAATATCTTGAAATTAAAAGTGCAGCTTCAAATTGAAAACAAGTTCTCCATTTATAAGTTAAACACCTCGCGGGTTTTAATCGCTGTATTAGCAAAGTTTAGTGCTAAGCCTTCCTTTGTTTTGAGATCCGGATAGATATCATACAATAATTATTCAGCGATAGATGACTACCTACCTGTCTCTAAAAAAGTAATCAAATAAATGTACGGAACCCTACTGCGTTAAACTCCAGCCTGAATTCTTTTGGTGTACAATTTTTTTTCTTTTTAAAAACCCTGTTGAAGTTTGAAATATTATTGAACCCGCATTTGAAAGCAATTTCATTTATGCTGTGCGTGGTATCTATCAGCATACGGGATGCATTACCGAGCCTCATTTCATTTAATGCATCTATGAAGTTTTTTCCTGTCCTTGCCTTGAAAAAACGACTGAAAGCTACGTCGCTCATCGAAACCAGTTTAGCGGCATTACCCAGAGTAACTTCGTTTTCAAAATTGGTATTCAGGTAGTGCATTATTGTCTCAATCCTACGGCTATTGTAATTTATAGTTTCTGCATTTTTGAATGGCATTTCTGACAAAGTCGTTTGGGCGGGTGACACGGATAGATCATTTAAAATAGAAATTAATTCTAGTACAGAATCGAATCCATTTTTTTTCTGCAGCTCCATGATTCTAGGTTGGAGAGCCTTTATGGTTTGTTCCGAAAATGAAATACCCCGAAGCGATTTTTCAAACATCGTACGAATGTTCCTCATCTGGTTGCGTTGCAAAAACTTTTCATCGAATAAATCACGGTGAAACTGGATGGTTATCTCTATTATTGAATCGCATTTACATTTATGGTTAAACCAGCCATGCTGCAAGTTGGGACCAACTAAAATAAGTTCAAGGTTGCTAATGGTGGATATATGGTCTCCAACAACCCGCTTCACCCCTTCTGCGTTTAAAATGAAATTTAATTCAAACTCTTCATGGTAGTGCAGCGGAAAATCGTATTCCGCCTTTACCCTATAAAACATGGTAAAGCAATCGCCGTGAGTGAGCGGTATTATTTCATGCAGCAAATCGACTTTCATCTCTTAAATATAAGAAAGTGGATTGATTTGTAAAAATCATATCAATTGA
>JBBPYM010000258.1:0-17095 GCA_038199905.1 Chitinophagales bacterium
ATCTTTTACGATCTTACCATTTTTATCAAGGATACTGTCTCCCGCATTGCCGAAGTTGAAATATAATTTGCCATCAGGACCAAAAGTAAAAGCATGAATGGCGTGGTCATGCTGCAGACCACCAATACCCGTAAAAAGTATTTCCTTTTTGTCTGCCTTATCATCACCATCTGTGTCGGTAAGCACAAACACATTCGGACTACAGGATACAATCACCTTGTTGCCTAAGACAGCAATGCCTAATGCAGCATTGATAGATGAATCCTGGTAGAAAACTTTGCTCGTATCCGCTTTGCCATCACCTAGTAGCTTCCAGTATCAGGATACGATCACCAATATCTTTATGCGGGTGACTTGTATTAATATTAAAGCGGTAGTTATACCCTTCCGTGAGCCAAACCCTGCCACGGTAATCAATGTCAACGTTGTAAGGATTGGTCATTCTCGGCTCGCTTGCAAAAAGCTCTACCTGCAGGCCGTCTGCCACTTTGAAAGCGCTGAGCGCATTTCCCGGTAGTCTTTTTTCTTCCTCCGTAAGTTTTGACCTGTCGAAAATGGGGGCCTTGGTTACGTGATTGGAACAGGCGAACAACAACAACATTCCAAGTACAAACAACAACCGGTGATTTTCAAGGCAAGACGGTTTCAAATTGATGGATTTAATGGTTAGAATTTAGCAGGAGCACAATATACTGATTAGTTCAATGTTTTGATTGCAAACTTGTTAGAGCACTGAGACCTAAGAAAATAACCGCAAAGAGGAAGCGCGAAGAATCGCAAAGATAATCTCTGCGGCCCTCTGCGCTTCCTCTTTGCGTGCTTTGCGGTTAACTGATCGTCATTGAATCCCTCTCCCCTACACGAAGTCCTCCCGATGCGGACTAAACGAATCTACCAGTACACCAGCTTCAATACAAACACAACCATGTAAGATATGCGGTGGCACATAGTAGCCATCACCGGTTTTGAGGACCCTTTTCTCGTCACCGATTGTAAGTTCAAAAACCCCGCTCTCCACAAAAGAAGCCTGCGAATGAAGGTGCTGGTGCAACTGCCCGATCGCACCAGTTTCGAACTTTACTTTTACCAGCATCAGTTTATCATCGTAACCAAACAGTTGCCGCTCTACGCCATCGCCGAGGTCCTCCCACGGAATATCAGCCGCTATTTGAAAAAGATTGCTTTGTAACAAAATATTAAATTTTGTGAGATGTTGTGGGATATAGGTATGGGGTAAGGGCAGCCAAAGTGGATGGCAGAAACCAATCATACGTTTTTACCATTAAGAAATTGGTCTCACACCTTACACACTCATACCCCATACCCATACCCATACCCATACCTCATACCCCATACCTTTTACAGTTTCAGGTCCTTTATTACGCCTGCTACCTTCTGGTCAAGTTCAGCATTTACCTTATCATAATCTTCCGGTGACGCAAGTTTTGCATTCACGCTAAAGTAAAATTTGATCTTAGGTTCGGTGCCGGACGGCCGTGCTGAAATTTTTGTGCCGTCTGCCAGGATAAACTGCAACACATTTGATTTAGGCAGTTTAATATCGCTTGAATGACCCGTCTGGATATTGGTGGCTGTTCTCAGTTCATAATCGAGCAGGTCTACAACCGCCACGCCATTTAAAGTTGCAGGTGGATTCTTGCGGTAACCTTCCATCATGTCGGCGATCTCTTTCTGTCCGTTCATACCTTTTTTGGTAATGGATATAAGACTTTCTTTATAAAAACCATACTTCACATAAAGGTCGATAAGTTTATCAAACAATATTCTTCCCTTGTCTTTTTCATAGGCCGCCATCTCACTTAACAGTGCCACTGCGCTTACCGCGTCCTTATCCCGCACTTTATCACCTATCATCATGCCGTAACTTTCTTCTCCGCCGATCACATAGTTTTCTGTATGTTCCTTTTCCTTGATTAGCTCAGCAATCCATTTGAAACCTGTTAATACATTATAACAGACAACGTCATTTTCGCTGGCGATCTGGTCGATCATATCAGTTGTCACGATCGTTTTTACAACCATATCGTTTTCCTGTGCTATTTTTTTCTCTTTACGCGCTTCAATCATATAATTGAAAGCAAGCACCGCTGTCTGGTTGCCGTTCAGCAATACCCAGTTTCCCTGCCGGTCTTTAACGCCAATGCCTACACGATCCGCATCTGGGTCCGTGCCCAGCAGAATATCGGCATCCAGCGCTTTGGCTTTTTGCAAGCCAATGTTCATGGCTTCGCTTTCCTCAGGATTAGGATAAACCACCGTTGGAAAGTTACCGTCTGGTGTTGCCTGCTCTTCAACAATGGTAACATTGGTAAAGCCAAATCGTTTCAGCACTTCAGGCACCAGTTTGATACCCGTTCCATGTATCGGTGTATATACAATTTTAAGATCATGTTGCCTGCTAATCACCTCCGGGTACACACTCAGGCTTTTCACCATCTCGTAATATTGCTCATCCATAGCCGACCCTATCAACACGATATTATCTTCTCCCCCGCTCCATTTAACATCACTAACAGAAGCGATCTTCTCTACTTCTGTGATCACATTCTTATCATCAGGTGGAACAAGCTGACCACCATCGTTCCAGTACGCCTTGTAGCCGTTATATTCCTTGGGATTATGAGAAGCGGTACAAACCACGCCGGCATTGCATCCTAGTTGTCGGATGGCGAAAGACAATTCGGGGGTGGGTCGTAATGACTGGAATAGGTACACTTTGAAACCGTTGGCACCAAAAACATTGGCGGTGGTTTCAGCAAAAAAGCGGCTGTTGTTGCGACTGTCGTGCGCGATGGCGACTTTTATTTCACCATCTATCTGCTGTTTGAGGTAGTTGGCGAAACCCTGGGTTGCCATACCTATGGTATATTTATTAATCCGGTTGGTGCCTACGCCCATGAGGCCGCGAAGACCGCCGGTACCAAACTCGAGGTTCTTGTAAAAACTCTCTGTAAGTTCATCCGGGTTTTCCTTCTGTAACCTGGTAATTTCATCTCTTGTATCCTGGTCGTAACCGTCCGTTAGCCAACCGTTGATTTTATCCTGAATATTTGCGTCCATAAGAAACGATTTGAGTTTTGAGGTTTGAAGTTAGAGAATTTTATCATTTGTCCGGCTGTTAAGCGGGGGAGAAACGTATTTTTGTTGGAAGCAAATCAATCTCAGTGCGTCTTGACGTAAAAAAAACTTTTTTCATTTCCTGTTTCGTTCTTTTAAGCTTTGTTAATGGTTTGCAGGCACAGGTTTCTGATTCAACCTCCCTTCCATTATTGGAAACCACGCCAGAGCAATCACAAATAATTCACGGTTATCCGTCATCTCCTGTAAAAAAGAGGGTGCTGGTGGTGTCTGCAGCCAATCTAACGCTTTGGACGGCATCGTTCATTGCGCTCAACAAAAGCTGGTACGCCAACTATCCACGTTCATCTTTCCACTTTTTCAACGATAACGCTGAATGGAACCAGGTGGACAAGGCAGGTCATCTCTGGACCAATTATCTTGTTACACGACTCTCCACCGAAATGTGGAAATGGACGGGACTGCCGGAGAAAAAGGCAGTGATCCTGGGAGGTGTCAGTGGCGTGGCATACCAAAGCATTATAGAGATCCAGGATGGCTTTTCAAAAGAGTGGGGATTTAGCTGGGGCGATATGGCTTTTAATGTTGCCGGTGCTGCAGCTTTCGTCACGCAGGAACTGGGTTGGAAAGACCAGCGTATCCAGGTGAAATTGAGCTACTGGCCCTACGACTATCCAACCAACCTGGTGCCACGCCGCAACCAGCTTTTTGGCAAAAGCACCCATGAAAGGATCCTGAAAGATTATAACTCGCAAACCTATTGGGCGAGTGCAAACCTGTCGTCTTTTTTCCAGGGGTCATCCATCCCGAAATGGCTGAATGTTGCCGTGGGATATGGAGCAGATGGCATGTATGGCGGCAGAAAAAATACCTGGACCGATAAAAACGGCGCTTACTTCGACCGCGCCGATATCCCCCGTTTCCGAAGGTTCTATCTTTCACCCGATGTTGATCTAACCAAAATCAAAACAAATAGCGGCGTACTTAAGGTGGTTTTTTATGTGCTGAATATGGTGAAAGTTCCGGCACCTGCTTTGGAGTTAAACTCCACAGGCAAGCTGCAGTTTCATTTTATGAAATTTTAAGAACGCAGTGTGTATAAATCGAACCCGCTCGGCAGCGAGGTGCCAGGAAAAACTAACTTAACAACGTTGATTGGTTCTGTTGCAAGCCCCGGTTAAACCAGGTATGCTCCCATAACCTTATCCCCTTCAACTTCTACGAAAATATGTTCCTGCAAAGTGCTCGCCAGCGAAATACCAACGTAATCAGAAGTTACGGGGAACAACTTATGGCTCCTCTCTACCAATGTGAGTGTCTGTATCTTTCTCGGGTGAAATGCCAGGAAGGGCTTTAACGCATACAACAGCGTTTTACCTGAATTCGTCACGTCGTCGATCAGTATCACCACCGTGCCATCGAAATTAACCTGCTCACTTAGCGTGATCTCTTCCGGACGCCTCTTGTTAAGCATGATATCAATCACCCTTATCGTTCCTTTAAAAATTTCTTTTAAATGACCGGCGATAATGTGTGCGAGCACCACGCCATTTTCCTGGATACCTGCAAGTATCAGCTCACGCGTGTCTTCCATATTCTGTTCTACAATCTCGTAAGCCATCCGCTGCAATTTCTTGGACGCAGTCGCAGCGGTTAATATGTATTTCCTTGTTTCTGTCATAGCTTGTTTTTACGGCCGAAAAATTACAACAAAACAATGATTGAATTTGAAATCACTTAATTTAGCACACTCAACACTCTCCTATGCAGATCTTCTGGCAAATGCTGTTTGTTTTATTGTCCGGCACAGCCATTTGGTTGTTCCTTAAAAAGGCCAGGGAGATAAGGCGTAATATTTTATTGGGAAAAGATGAAGATTACAGCGACCAATCCGCCCGTCGTTGGAAGAACATGCTGTTGCTTGCCTTCGGACAAAAAAAGATGTTCAGGAAACCGTTTGTTGCCCTCATGCATTTTGTCATCTACGCGGGTTTTGTCATTATAAATATTGAAGTGCTGGAAATTGGCCTCGATGGCTTATTCGGCACGCACCGCATGTTTGCCCCAATGCTCGGAGAATTGTATCCAGTGCTTATCAACGCCTTTGAATTTCTGGCCCTTGGGGTTATAATTGTTTGTATCGCCTTCCTGTCGCGGCGCAACATCATGAAACTAAAACGTTTTGTAAGTCACGACCTCGATGGGTGGCCACACAGTGACGCCAATTACATTCTTATCACAGAGATCATATTAATGAGCCTGTTTCTTACGATGAATTCAACGGATACCCTGCTGCAGGAAAGAAACTTTGGTCACTATGCGGATCATGCCACCGGTAACTTTCTATTATCATCCTTTCTGCATCCATTATTTGGCTCTTTAAATAACCCGACTTTACTAGCTTTGGAACGCTCCTGCTGGTGGTTACATATCCTGGGCATTTTTGCATTCCTTAACTACCTTCCTTATTCAAAACACCTGCATATTTTATTGGCGTTTCCAAATGCTTATTACACCAGGCTGCCACTAAAAGGCAAGATGAAAAACATGCCTGAGATACAAAACGAAGTACTTTACGCCATGCAGCCGGAACTGGCCCCCGCGAACGTGGCGGCCCCTGCAAAATTCGGCGCCAAAGACATCATGGATCTAAGCTGGCGAAATTTGTTAGATGCTTATTCCTGCACAGAATGTGGCCGCTGTAGTGCTGCATGTCCGGCCACTATAACCGGCAAGAAGCTCTCGCCGCGAAAAATCATGATGGATACGCGTGATCGTACAGAGGCTATTTCAAAAAATATTCAACAAAACGGAACTTTCACAGATGATGGCAAAAGCCTTTTACACGATTATATAACTGTTGAAGAATTGCGCGCCTGCACCACCTGTAACGCCTGCGTAGAAGAATGCCCCGTAAGCATCAGCCCGCTTGAAATTATCCTCGAGCTGCGCCGGTCGCTGGTGATGGAAGAAAGCAATGCACCCCAGGAATGGAACACCATGTTTGGCAACGTAGAAAATAATTTTGCCCCCTGGAAATTTTCACCCGACGACCGCGACCAATGGAAGAATGACTGATAATCACAGTTTGATCGCTTATGGCGGTTACAATGTAGAAAACAATTTTTGGCTGCTCCTTTTTATTAACAGTTTACCATCTCCAATTAATAATTCTTGCTTGATAAATTAATTTTATTCGGTTTATTTGTGTTTATTGCCATACTGGTATTTTTTTTAAACAACAGATCCATGGCTTCCAAAACTTATACTATGTTGTCTTTGGGTGACTCTTACACCATCGGTGAGGGCCTCGCGCTATATGAAAGTTTTCCCTACCAGGCCGTGCAACTGATGCGTAAAGCAGGCTACCCGTTTAATGCGCCGGAGATTATTGCAAAAACAGGTTGGACAACCGACGATCTCAAAAAAGGAATAAGGAACACCATATTCCAAACCTCATACGACTTTGTTACGTTAATGATTGGCGTGAATGATCAATACCAGGATAAAAGCGTTTTTGAATATGCCACTAACTTTGAACTCGTGCTGAATCAGGCCATTGGTTTTGCTGCAAATAATCCTGCCAATGTATTTGTACTTTCCATCCCCGACTGGGGCCACACTCCCTTTGCAGAAGGCGGTGACCGCGCACAGATCAGCACAGCAATAAATGAATGGAACGTAATGATTGAAAAACTGGCAAAAAAATACCGGGTAAATTATGTTGCTGTAACTGAAGAAACAAAAGCATCTTCCATGAACATTGCTTACCTGGCGGCGGATCAGTTACACCCGTCAAAAAAGGAGTACTCAAGATGGGCGGCCATTATTTCTGATGAAATGCAAACGAAACTGGTATAATGGAATCTGAATTAAAGTTAAACAGGAAGGAAACCTACTCGGGCAGTATGCTGTCTTTTATCGGACTGTTTTATTTGATGTCTTTGTCCGCCTCCTTATTTCAGACCAGCAGCATCACGGCAAAATACCTGTTTGGACTGGTAGAAATAAAATTTCTTTTGTTGAGCGTTTTCTATTGTTATGGCGCTATTTCATTCTTCCGAAAAAAAAATCAGGGCTGGGTTATATGCACAGCCACACTTTTGAATTTTATAGTGGTTGTTTTAAGATATATTGTCGCGTTATCGCAATCTGGTAATTTTGATGGTTTCGCAGTTATCGTGCTAAGTTTCTTTTTCCTGTTGCTGCTTGCCTTCCTGTTTTTATTCAGCAAGAGAACCCGTAGTAAATTCAATGTTAACAACAAAAGTTATCTCCTTGTAATAGGCGTGTACTTCTTACTGTTAGTATCCACTTTTATTTTATAAGATATTCTCTTCTTTATAGTCGTATTTCGTTTTTATCGACCGGATTACGTTATCAAGTGGTTCAACCGAAGAAGATTCTTTCCACTCCCCTTTTTCCCATTGATCCAGGTCCTTGTTTATATGCTCACGCTGCAGTGCCGTAACTTTCTGAACAAGTTCTTCCGATACTTCTTTTTTCTGCTGGTAAATATTTTTAAACTTGTCTCCTACCATTTCTTTGTCTCTTATAATCTCGTTTTCGGAAGATGCCATCTGCAGCAATTCCATTCTAGCAAGCGCAATATCGTAAGGACCGACATTTACAATAAGTTTTGAAAGGATGGGACCAATCTCGATCAGAATGATCAGCAACGATATGAAAAAGTTAGCCCAGAAAACGCTGGGCTCGTCCTTTGAAAGATCTGAGAGTGCTTTGTTTTTTTCGAGGAAGCCAACTTTGGTTTGGAGACCGGTTTCATAGTCCTTACGTTTAACTTCGGTAGTAGTCTGCAGTTGTTTAAGAATGCTGTCCTGTGTAAGTACCTGTGCCTGGAGCGTTGTCAGTTCAGGAGAATACTGCGCCAAAGCAGCATTGTAGGCGTCCATTTTTAATAAGGTAAGTTTCTCCACACCCCTTTTGCCTGACCCGCCTGTACCATCGGCTTCTTTTACGTAATCCTGCTGAAGTTTGCGGAGACTGTCTTCCAGTGAGGCTTTCCGGGATGCTGCGCGTTGTCTTTCGTTGGTGGCTGTTTGCAGCACATTGTTATTCTCCAGGTTAAGGAGACTGTCGTTCAGCAAAACTTTTTTGTGACGATTCTCTTCCACTTTTACTTCAATTTCTTTTCCAAAAATTTTCAGCTCAAGCGGCCTTGCAATGGTAAGTCCAATCAATAGAGCCAGTATAAATCGCGGCAGTGCAAGTTGAATTTGTTTAGAAAAGGATACGCCGTATTTGCGCATGGTAGACACCAGGAATCGGTCGAAGTTAAAAATGATCAGCCCCCAGGTGCAGGCGAACAGGATAGTCCAGTAGATATCACCAAATACACTATAAATGGCATAACCTGAAGAAAGTGCCGCCAGCACAAATGTGGCAAGGATCACACCACCAATACCGGAGTACTTTGTATGCTCGGAAGGATATAGCGACAGCAATTTCTGATAAGCTCCGGCACACCACCACAGAAAATTTCGCTTTCGAGCCTTCTCTTCCTTGGTCTGGTTGCCATTAAAAGATGCATAAGTATAGCTTCCGTTATTGCCATCGGGAGGTATAGACATAACCATAAATTATTACAGTAAGTAAAATTGAATCGAAATATGAAGATTAAAGTGGAACTGCAAATAACGCCTTTTTTAGGGGAAATTTGTCAAGGAAATGGTAAAGTAGGCCTGTCAACCGTCAGCTATCAGCTGCTTGCGCAACATTTATTCATTATAGATCACCGGTTTAATTAAACGGTACCACGTTGGAACCAAAAGCTGATAGCTGACGGCTGATAGCTAACAGCTAATACACCGCTATCACCCCCAGCATCCCCACCAGCACTGCGGCTATCCAGCCCAAAATTGTCATCCAGACCGGATGTTTATAATCTCCCATCAGCCTGCTTTTGGAAGCCGCCAGCAGTATAATTACCAGGGATACCGGCAAGATAAAACGGTAAGAGCGCCAACGAAAACCAATACCTTAACCGGCCTACCAACCACAGCAAAAATGAGGGTTGATATGATTATGAAAAAAATCGTTACCAGCCGGTGATTGTCATCAACCCATTGATGCATGCTTCGCAGGAAAGATACCGACGTATACGCTGCACCCACCACGGAGGTGATGGCCGCGCTCCATAATACCACCCCAAAAACACGGTAGCCGATCTCACCTGCGGCGATGTGAAATACATCGGCTGCAGGGTTGGCGCTATCCAGGGTTACACCCCCTACCACGACACCGAGGGTTGCAAGAAACAATAATACCCGCATGCTGGAAGCCAGCAGAATGGCGTTAATACTGCTTTTTGATACCTGTGGAAGGCATGCTTTTCCCTTGATATCAGCATCCAACAGGCGGTGAACACCTGCAAAGCTGATATAACCACCTACTGTTCCGCCAACGATGGTAAGGATAGCGGTGGCATCAACCACTGCGGGTATGAAGGTTTGTTTTATTGCAGTGCCGATTGGAGGATGGGAACTAATCGCAACATACAATGTTAGTCCTATCATTACAAAACCGAGGACCCTGGAAAAAGTATCCATGACATTGGCCGCCTCCCGGAACCAGAAAATAACAATTGCAATCATAGCACTAATAACTGCTCCCGTTAAGGTATTTATGCCGGACAACACGTTCATGCCTAAACCTGCGCCGCCAATATTGCCGATGTTAAAAGCAATCCCCCCCAGTACTACCAGCAACGTAAGTATATAACCCAACCCGGGCAAAAGTTTATTTGCAAGATCCTGTGCGCGTAACCCGGCAACGGCAATGACCCTCCATATGTTAAGCTGCGCAGCGATATCTATCAGGATAGATATGAGTATCACGAAGCCAAAGCTGCCCAGCAACCGGCTCGTGAAAACTGTGGTCTGGGTAATAAATCCAGGACCGATTGCGGAAGTTGCCATCAGGAAAGCCGCGCCCAACAGAGCACTGCGCTTATTCTTAGCTGTTAGACCCCTTTTCGGGCTTCCGGATGCTGACATGTTGATGGGTCAATATGTTGAAAATTGTTTCGGCAAAAGATAATGCATTGGCACCATCGCCATGTAAACAGATCGTTTCTGCTTTTAAGCTGAACATTGATCCATCAGAAGTGGGAACTTTTCCTTCCTTTATTATATGCAGGACCTGCGTAGCCGCTTCTTTTTCATCGCTGATCAATGCGTTGGCGGCTGAACGGGGGGTTAAGGAGCCGTCTGGCAGGTAAGTTCTGTCAGCAAACACCTCGCTGGCTGTCTGTAACCCGATCTGGCCGGCAGATCTTATCAGTTCACTTCCCGAAAGACCGTAGATAACGAGGCTTTCATCAAAATCAAATACTGCATTGCAGATCGCATCGGCGACCGGCCGCTGTTTTGCAGCGATATTATACAGCGCTCCATGCGGTTTTACGTGATGCATGGCTGCTTTGTTCGCCTTTAGAAATGCATATAATGCGCCTAACTGGTACAGTACGATGTTATATATTTTCTCCGGCGAAAGCCGGCTGTTCTTACGTCCGAAGTTTTCCTTATCGTCAAAGCCAGGGTGCGCACCTATAGCAATCTTCCTGTTTAACGCAGCATTTACCAGCACATGCATTGTGTGCGCATCTCCGGCATGAAAGCCGCAGGCCAGGTTTATAGAGCTTACATAGTTTAAGAGACCCAGGTCTTTTTCAAGATCGTAGCCGAAAAACTGGCTGCTTTCTCCCATATCGCAGTTAAAGTCTACACTCAGCATATACCCTGTTTAAATTTTCCGAGCAGGCGCGCTTCCAGATCTGTATCTCTAGTTGCTGGTTAAATAATCGCTCTTCCGCCTCATCAACTTTAACATGGGTAAACTGAATGGTATCGCTGGGACGAAGCTGTGCAAGTTTGGGCAGGTGCGATGAAATTACGTGACCGATGCGCGGGTAACCACCCGTGGTTTGATGATCGGCCATTAATACAACCAGCCTGCCGTTTGGTAGTAATTGTATTGTGCCGAAACTTACCGCACAGGAAACCATCTCTTTCTTCTCGGCGAGGTGAAGTGGGCTGCCCTTGAGCTGGTAGCCCATCCGGTCTGAGGACGAATGAACAACAAACTTACTTTCTTCCAGGGATTTCCTGGACTCTTGCGTTAACATATCCCATTCAAACCCCTTTATATACGATATCTTATGAGGTTGCTCGTAAACATTACTAACGTCGGTACGCCAACGTAACAATTGAAAATTATTCTCTGATTTAAATAACGAAGAAACACATTTTTCACTTTGCCTGAAAAAAAGCTCGTCGCCCGTTTCCAGCCTTCTCCCCTTCCAGCCTCCTATACCTGCTTTTAGATTGGTGCTATAACTGTTAAGCCACTTATCTAATTTAAATCCACCCTGCACCGCCAGGTATGCCCTTGCACCTTTTCTATATATGGGAAATTGCAACACTGTGTTCTTCCTGATAAGGATCGGCTGCCAGGATGGTAAAGGCTCATCATTTAAACCAGCGGTAAAGTCGGCACCGGTAATACTGATCAATGCGTCCTGCTCGAACAAGATCTGTGGCCCAGGGTAATGGATTTCAATTACGGCCTCAGTTACCTCATTGCCGGCGAGGATATTGGCAACAGTAGCCGCGAAACGATCCATTGCTCCACCGGTATTGATGCCATAACTGCCCTGGCCCATTCTTCCAAGATCCTGAATGCTGTCCAGGATGCCTGGTTTTATAATCACGATAGACATTGATACATCAGAATTTTAGATCATGATTTAGACAACCGTGCAAACTCTTTAAGATTTATCTCGTAGAACTGTACCCGGTCTCCGGGTTTTATGATCAGCGTGTTAGCTTTAAGTTTGTTAAATAGCTTTATTGGAGTTCTTCCTATTACCTGCCACCCACCAGGTGAATCCACTGGGTAAATACCTGTTTGGCTACCCGCAAGACCAACGCTACCCGAGGGCACAAGTACCCTTGGTTTTTCCTTCCTCGGAATGGTGAGCTTTTCATCCACAGCGGCCATATAAGGAAACCCTGGCTGGAACCCAATCATATACACCCTGTAAACTTTAGATGTGTGTAACCTGATGATGTCTTCAATAAGCACCTTCTTCTCTTTTGCTACAAAAGTTATATCCAGCGCGAATGAAGAATCATAACATACCGGGATACGTTTTACAATAGTATCTTTTTCAACGATGGACGAGTTTTCGTATGCTTCCGTTAATTTCTGTTTCACAAAATCAAACACTGTTTTCTCCGGCTTGTACAGGTTTTTAACGCGTGTAGCATCGTATATAATAGACAGTGAACTATAAGCTATAATAATATCTACTAATCCGTCAAAAGGATGCAACTGCAACCATTGCTGCATTGCCATAACCTTCTTATTTAGGGCCTCACGTATATAATTACCAAAATCAATGGTAGCGGCTGAATCACCGATTGGAAAGATTGTATATTCACTCATTAATCAGGATACATTTTAATACTTCAGGGATACATCCATATTTCCTTAACATAGGATTTCCAGCATTTTCTTACCCACTTCAGGGTGGCAGACACCCTTTTATTCGTTGACCTCCTGATTTATTTCGCAACAATTACTGTGTAACCAATGCAAATTCATGCGTCCTGCAAATTACGAATCAGGAAGTTAGAATCGTGTGCCTAATAGCAAATTCAGAGAAAATTGTTGTTTTATTTTTTTGATATATCCTGTTAATCGTCTAAATAAACCGATGTTTGCCCAGAGATGGGTGTTTTAAGGAACGAATTGTAGCTGTTTTTGAAAGAATTTCTGTACAAATACTAAGGGTTTAAACACCTGGGATTAACGGTACAGATTTTTTATTTTCGACCTATTACACTAAAATTGTATGGAATGAAGGTGTTTTGTAGTAAATGAGCGCGCATTTTTATTCAAACAACCATCGATCAACCCTAGTTTGAGTAACTATTGCAACAATTACAAACAACGGTTACATTAAGCAGCATTACAATTAATTTTCTGCTTACCGGTTTCGGTTTCCAGGAGACAATAAGCATACTATGGCGAAGAATTTATTAATAGTCGAAAGTCCGGCGAAAGCTAAAACCATTGAAAAGATACTCGGTGAGGACTTTGAGGTTAAAAGTTGTTACGGGCATATCCGCGACCTTGAGAAAGACGATATGGGCATAGATATCAAAAACAACTTTCAGCCGAGATATAAGGTGCCTGAAGATAAAGAGAAGGTCGTCAAAGAATTAAAAGGTTTCGCCAAAAAATCAGGCGAAGTTTGGTTAGCGACGGATGAGGACCGTGAAGGCGAAGCAATCAGCTGGCATCTTTGTGAAGTGCTGGGTTTAGACCCCGCAACAACAAAGCGTATTGTATTTCATGAAATTACCAAACCTGCAATCCAAAATGCAGTGCTTCATCCACGACTACTGAATATGAACCTGGTAAATGCCCAGCAGGCACGCCGCATACTCGATCGTATCGTGGGATTTGAACTGAGCCCTGTGCTGTGGAAGAAAATGAGCATGCGCAACAACCTTAGCGCCGGCAGGGTACAAAGCGTAGCCGTAAGGTTAATTGCTGAAAGAGAACGAGAGATTAACGCATTTACTTCTGTCAGCACTTTCAGGATTGATGCATTTTTTACCGCAAAAGACCTGAACGATAAACTCGTGACCTTTAAAGCGGAAGGCAACAAATTTGCCTCGGCCGACAAAGCCGAAATTTTCCTTCAAAGCTGTATTGGGGCTGGCTACTCGGTTAGGGACATACAGGTAAAACCTGCCAAGAAATCACCTGCCGCTCCTTTTACCACTTCAACGCTTCAACAAGAGGCTTCCCGCAAAATGGGCTACTCCGTTAGCAAAACTATGTTGCTGGCCCAGAAGTTATATGAAAGTGGTAAGATCACCTATATGCGTACGGATAGTGTCAGCCTTAGTGAAACTTCCATCCAGGATGTCACAAAACAGATTAATAGCCAGTTCGGGGAACGCTATGTGAAGATCAGGAAGTATAAAAACAAAAATGAATCTGCACAGGAAGCACATGAAGCCATCCGCCCAACGTACATGGAACATACCACCATCGATGATGCCGATACCAAAAGACTTTATGAGCTGATCTGGAAACGAACCATAGCCTCACAGATGGCTGATGCGGAACTGGAAAAAACAACCGCCAAAATTTCTATCTCCACCAATAAAGAAGATCTTACCGCCCAGGGTGAAGTGCTTAAATTTGACGGTTTTCTTAAAGTATATATCGAGGACCGCGATGAAGAAGAGCTTACAGAGGAAGAATCAACGGAAGGAATGCTACCACCACTAACAACCGGCCAGTCGTTACCCCTGAAAGAAATGAAAGCTACCGAACGCTTTAGCCGCGCGGCGCCAAGATATACAGAAGCATCGCTTGTAAAAAAATTAGAGGAACTGGGTATTGGAAGACCTTCTACCTATGCGCCAACCATCTCTACCATTTTAAAACGAGGATATGTAGAGAAAAGAGATAAAGAGGGAGTAAAACGTGATTTCAGGATACTTATATTAAAGGAAGACGTGATCAAAAAAGAAACCGCGCAGGAAAATACAGGCGCGGAAAAATCCAAGCTCTTTCCCACAGACCTTGGGCTGGTAGTGACAGATTTCCTGAGCCAGCACTTCAAAGATGTGATGGATTACGGATTCACGGCTAAGATAGAAGGTGAATTTGATGAAGTAGCCAACGGCAATATCAAGTGGAGCTCAATGATCGATGATTTTTATCATCCTTTTAAAAAAGATATTGAAAATACCATCGAAAATGCCGAACGCATAAAAGGTGAGCGGGAATTAGGTGTTGAAGAATCTACCGGTAAAAAGATTCTTGCACGTATGGGACGCTACGGCCCGATGGTGCAGATCGGGGATGTAAACGACGAGGAAAAACCACGATTTGCTAAACTGAAAGCGGCGCAAAGTATTGAAACCATTACACTCGATGAGGCAATGGAATTATTTAAACTTCCGCGTAATATAGGGTTGTTTGAAGGCACTGATGTAACGGTAAGTATTGGAAAATTCGGACCGTATATTGCTCACGACAAAAAGTTCTATTCGCTTTCCAAAGAATTCGATCCCTATACAGTTGCCATTGAGGAAGCAAGTCCTATCATCGCGGAAAAACGAAAAGCCAAAGATGAGAGAACAATAAAAGTGTTTGAAAAAGAAAAGATACAGCTCCTGAGAGGCCCGTATGGTCCATACATAAAACAGGGACTGCGTAATTTTAAGATCCCCAAAGAAAAGCAGGATACCGCCCAGGATCTCACAGCAGAAGAAGTAAAAGCCATCATTGAAGAGGTAAAAGCAAACCCACCCAAAAAAGTGGCAAGAAAGAAAAAAGTATAAGTCGTTCCACTATCAAGCTTAAACTTCTCCACTGGTGTGGATAAGTTTGATCCGGTATATTGGCCCGTTACCACGAAATTTAATTTTTAAATGCTACAACAATTGGGTGGGTTGTAGTGTCTATAAATTTAAATAAGGGAACATGGAACAAACTAGAGAAATATCGGCCCTGTTTCATTTAATTGATGATCCGGATAAAGAGGTGTTCACCACAGTTAGCGAGCGGATCGTTTCGTTTGGTAAGCATATCATACCCAACCTGGAAAATCTCTGGGAAAATACCCCTGATGAAGATGTGCAGGAACGCATTGAGATGATCATTCACCGTCTTCATGTCCGCGACCTTACCGCAGAACTGATAGAATGGAAGAATCAGCCCGAGCAGGATCTATTGATCGGCGCTCTGCTCATTTGCAAATTTCAATATCCTGAACTTGCGCCATCGTCCGTTTTACAGGAAATAGAAAAGATACGCCGCAACATATGGCTCGAGCTAAACAGCTATTTAACCGCTCTGGAACAGACTAATGTAATAACGACTATCCTTTACAGTTATTACAACCTCAAAGGCGTTGAAATTTCTTATAAGGACCCTAATGAATTCCTGATCAGCAAAGTGCTTGACAATAAAAAAGGCAATTCATTTAGTAACGGCATCCTGTACCTGGTAATGAGCGAGCTGCTCGATGTGCCCATAAAAGCTATCAATATTCCGCGCCAGTTTATCCTTGGGTTTTTTGATATTGGCTTGGCTGACTGGGAACAAACCACCGCCAATCCAGCCTCCAGTATCCAGTTTTATATAGATCCAATGAGCGGCCAGATTTTCACCCATAAAGATGTCGAGACTTATTTCAACAAGATATCTGTAGCCCCCACTGCACTTTATTTCAAGCCGATGAGTAACACGCGCATCATTCAATATCTTATCGAAGAGTTTGCCAGGTGTTTTGATAATGAAAAGAACCGTTATAAACACCGGGAACTGTTACAGCTCGCCAGCCTGCTTGACAACAATTCACCGACTTGATATACCATATAACAACCCCAGCCACCTGGCAAACTGCGCTTGACAAAGGCTTCTATGAAACCAGCTCCCTGCTGTCTGAAGGCTTTGTTCATTGTTGTTCCAAAGAACAGGTAGCTTCCGTTGTCGCGAGATATTTTTCCGGCGTTGAAGATTTAATTATGCTGGATATTGACGAAACAAAACTAATCTCCCCCTTAAAGTACGAGTTGTCGCCCCAAATAAACGAGCTTTTTCCTCATGTTTATGGCATCATCCATTTACAGGCGGTGGAGAATGTAGGTGCTGTTTAGTGTATTGATCTCGGAGCAAGCACCAGAATCTAAATGTTCAGTATTCCACGTTTCGGCGGAACGTCAGGTGGGTAGAAACATTGGTCTCTGTTCCAGCGGAACAGAAGAAGTGACCCGGGACATATGTGTAAATCCTGATTGCAAAAAATCAATCTTGACATAATTGTCTACCCACCTACCATCCCGCTGGCACAGAGCATGGATGGCGTTTGTACGGGCGGGGCTTGCCTCGTCCTGACTACATACCAAATTGTCATTATAATTATGGGACACATCGACAAAAT
>JBBPYM010000259.1:0-3982 GCA_038199905.1 Chitinophagales bacterium
AAATGAAATAAAAGAAGTATTTTACTTCAGCTTTGGTAGTAATACCTCTGGTGTATTCCTCCAGGTAAATCAAATCTTCAAACTATACTTAGGCTGATGAAAAATAGCGTAGCAGTCCTGTTTTGTTTCATTGCAGGCTATAATACATTTGCGCAACTTAGATTCACGCCGCCACCTACGAAAATCCTGCCAGTACTCGACACGCTGCATGGTGTAATTCTAACGGACGACTATCGCTGGCTTGAGGATAAAGCCGATCCGGAAACCATCGAGTGGACCAGGGCGCAACATGATTACGGTGTTAAATACCTCCAGGCGACTCAGAAAGTGCATCCCGGGCTCCGCGAAGACATTGCAAATTTTATAGACCTTGATTACGAGGGTCCTTTAAACAGACAAGGCAAACGTGTTTTTCAAAATGTTAAACGAAAAGGCGACAAACAGAATAAATTGTACACGTTCATCAATAATGAAAAATTGCTGATATGGGACCCTGTTCAACTCGACAGCTCCGGGAAAACTGCAACAACCGGGGTGCGTTACACGTACGACGGTCAGCGTGCAGCAATCAGTGTTCAACAAAGCGGGGCTGAGATCTCAACTACTTATATCGTAGACACAAAAACGGGAAAAATTTTATATGCTCCTTTGAAAAACACTTTTGATTACCAATGGACGAAAGACCAGCAGCACGCTTATTTTACTATTAGAAGCAAAGAAGATGTCGCTAAACAGCTTCCTCTTAAAACATACGTTTGGAAACTGGGAGATACCATCGACAAAGCCACCTTTATTGGCTCTACAACCGATGCAAAAAACAGTTATTTTATTTATGATAACCAGTACAGCGATGTGAGCTTTTATGGCGAAGGTGATTTTTATTCCAACAAAGCCTACATGCGAAAAACAGGCTCTTCGCAACAGGGAACACTTGTTTATGAAAGCAAGAAATTTGCTGCTTACCCGGATGCCATTGGTGATAAATTATACATTTATACCAACGACAATGCCCCTAATTACAAGTTGATGGTCGCCAACAAAACCGATCCGTCTTACAAAAATTGGAAAGTGCTTATACCGGAAAGCCAGACCGTAATGCAGAGTTATTCAGTCACCAAACACAATATAATTATCCAGGATAAAAAAGATATCCAAAGCAGACTAACACTGTATGACCTCACTGGAAAAAAAATCAAATCCATCCAACTTCCTGAAGCGGGCAATGTTGCCGGCATAAGTTACGATCGCGAAGAGGATTCTGTGTATCTCACAATGGCGACTTTTACTTCTTCTCAGAAAACATTCATAGCATCTCCCTTGAATTTTAGATGGCGACTTTACTATCAACGAACCATGCCCATAGACATGAGTGATATTGAGGGACAAATAAAATTTTATCGCTCAAAAGACAGTACTAAAGTGCCCGTATTTGTTGTTCATAAGAAAAATTTAAAACTTGACGGTAACAACCCTGTTTTGCTAACTGCATATGGTGGCTTTAATGCAGGTATTACTCCGAGGTATTTCGGCTTCTATGCTGCCTTTATAAAAAAGGGCGGTATTGTAGTAGAGGCCGGTATCAGAGGAGGTGATGAATATGGTGAGAAATGGCATGAATCCGGTATGCTTGCCAGCAAACAAAATTGCTTCGACGATTTTAATAGTTGTGCTGAATGGCTCATAAAAGAAAAATACACAAATCCCGCAAAGATCGTTGCGATGGGTGGCAGTAATGGCGGGTTGCTGATGGGCGCAATTGCTATCCAGCGTCCCGACCTGTACAAGGCTATCGTTTGTTCCGTGCCTTTGCTGGACATGCTGCGTTATCACAAATTTTTGATAGCGCGCTACTGGATACCAGAATATGGCTCTGCGGATGACGAAACACAATTCCGCTGGCTGCTCCGTTATTCCCCTTATCAAAACATCAGGCGGGGAGTGAACCTGCCTGCCATGCTTGTGACCGCCGGTGCAAATGATAGCAGGGTTGATCCGATGAACGCCAAAAAATTTGTGGCGGCGCTCCAGAACAACCCGGGACAATTAAACCCCGTAATTCTGCATGTTGACTACGACAGTGGTCATGGCGCCGGTCAAAGCACTACGCAAGCCATCAACAACTGGAACTTTGTATTTGAATACATCATAAATCAATTGAAGATGTAAACAGTAGCAAATCCCTGTAAATTAAAAAAATGAACAGAAGAAGATTTCTCAAAAATAGCTCGGCCGCCAGTCTGGCAGTTTCTTCGCTTGGATTTGCTGCGTGCAATAGCTCCGTTACCAAACAAGAAAACGTCGCTCAGGACGCCGCCCCATCAGCCTGGGAAAACTTTGAACTAAATGAAGTAAGTATTGAAACGCTTCAGCAAATGATGAAAAACGGTACTCACACTGCACGATCCATTACGCAATTATACCTGCAACGCATAGAAACTATTGATAAGAACGGACCTAAACTTAATGCAGTAATTGAAGTAAACCCAGATGCCTTTTCTATTGCCGACCAGATGGATAAAGAGAGAAAGGAAGGAAAGGTTCGCGGGCCACTTCATGGTATACCTGTTTTAATAAAAGATAATATTGATAGTGGTGATAAAATGAAAACCACCGCCGGCTCCCTGGCACTGAAGGATCATAAAGCCACTACGGATGCTTTCATCATAAAAAAACTCAGAGCCTCCGGGGCAGTGTTGTTGGGCAAAACCAACCTGAGCGAATGGGCTAATTTTCGGTCATCCCGATCAGCAAGCGGATGGAGCAGCCGGGGCGGGCAAACCAAAAATCCCTGCGTATTGGATCGCAGCCCGTCGGGTTCAAGTTCGGGTTCTGGCGCGGCGGTTGCCGCTAATCTTTGTGCCGTTGCAATAGGTACAGAAACAGACGGGTCTGTAATTGCACCTTCATCCTATTGTGGTATTGTGGGCATAAAACCGACTGTGGGATTATTAAGTCGCACCGGCATCATCCCTATTTCCAAAACCCAGGATACAGCGGGTCCCATGGCAAGAACGGTACGTGATGCTGCCGTCTTGCTGGGCGTACTCACAGGCCCCGACAATGATGATGTTGTAACGAATGAAAGCATCGGTAAATCTCAACAAGATTACACGCAATTTCTTGATGTAAATGGTTTAAAGGGCAAGAAGATTGGAATTGAAAAGTCATTCTTAAAAGGTCATGAAAAGGTAGTGGGGTTATACCGGGAAGCAATAAAGATGATGGAAAGCCAGGGTGCAACGATCGTTGAAGTAGAACTGTTGAAAGCAACAAGAGATGCAGGTTCCGGTGAGTTTACGGTATTGAAATACGAGTTCAAAGATGGACTGAATCGATATCTTGAAAGTGCCAATGCAAACGTTAAATCGCTGGCAGATGTTATTGAATTCAATAATAAGAATGAGCATGAAGTGATGCCGTATTTTCGGCAGGAAACGCTTGAAAGCAGTGAAGAAAAAACAGGACTCGATAGCAGGGAATATTTGGACGCACTGGCCAAAACAACCGGTTCCCGAAAAATAATCAATGACCTGATGGAACAAGAAAAACTGGATGCAATCTGCGGCACCAGCACCGGCCCGGCCTGCTGCATCGACCTGGTGAATGGCGACTATGATACGGGTTTTTATTTTTGTCCGCCTGCTGCCATGGCCGGATACCCGCATATCACGGTGCCAATGGGTACCGTTTCTGAATTGCCTGTGGGTCTGTCATTTGTGGGCAGGGCTTACGAGGAACCACTGTTAATAGCCATTGCTTATGCCTTTGAGCAGGTGTCTAAAATGCGACAATCACCACGGTTTTTTAGAACCGCGGAACCTGCGTAAAGGATCTCACAAAATTGCAGGTATGCATCTTGCAGAAGATGGTTTATCAATAAATGAATTACATTGTAAATAATTTGCTTGATTTCACTCCGATAAAAAATGATCTTATATGAAAATTAAAAATCGCTTTACCTCTCTGCTTGCCTGCTTACTGG
>JBBPYM010000260.1:0-3268 GCA_038199905.1 Chitinophagales bacterium
GGATGATATCTTCACAGGCTTCTTTGTTTTTTAACACATTAAAAGCTGCTGTAAACAGCGGTTCCCAGTATTTCTGAAAAATAGTTGTTAACGCATCTTCACGGTCATACCGCAGCAGGTCTGTGAGTTCCGAATCAGAAAAGTTCCTCTCAGTCAGCATATACAAAAGTTACAAAACGAAGGTAATTGTATCAAATTATTTCGTGAACTTAAACAATAAATATAACGTAGAATTCATTTTAAACAGCACTCTCCCTGTGCGTACATTCGAAAGGAACGTGGAACGGTTTAACCATGGTTCAGTTTTGAATATTGCGAGGCTGAAAAAGAATGCTGAAGTTTTAGACAAAACATTTCGAAATTTTATTCAACTACAATGACCTTCAACCTGCTGATAGCGCAACCAAAGTCAAAATCCGATTTGCCAGAGGCTCCGGATGTAACAAAGCAGAGAGTTTGTCAATTGATATAACGGGAAGTTTTACGGAGCCAGTAACTGACTAAAACATCTATCAAAACAATGGAAAATGTAATTGAAGTCAGGTAATAGAAAACAAAAATCGGTTATATGTCATTGCCTGCATCCTTGCAGGTGCCTGTGTTAGTCATCCTTTAAAAGCAAAGGGTTTGCGTCGTATTGTCAATAGGTAATGGTTTAGATTTATTTGCCAGCTATGCATTTTTCGCTGCTAACGCATTTGCCAGGCAGGTTTACATGGTTCCATGCTTTCTATCTTACCATGATTCCTTAAAACAATTTATCAGTTCCCATGTTTAATCACTGCAAAATCGACAACATGGCTTCTTTTAGTAGTTCAAACATAGAATCATGGGAACGTTTTTACAGGGCCAACTTTATCAATAGCCTTACGGGCTTTAAGTCTATAAACCTTATCGGTACTGTAAATGAACTCGGGCGAACCAACCTCGGCATTTTCAGTAGCATTGTGCATATCGGTTCCAATCCACCGCTAGTTGGTTATATTAACCGGCCATTAAAGGCGGCCCCCGATACCCTGACCAACATTAAAGCCACCGGGATATATACCATCAATCATATCCATCCTTCTATTGTGCAAAACGCGCATCAAACAAGCGCAAAATATGAAGCAGAAGTAAGTGAGTTTTCGGAAGTGGAATTAACACCTGAGTTCCAGGATAATATTGCTGCGCCTTTTGTAAAAGAAAGCAATATTAAATATGCATTAACACTGCAGCAAATCATTCCCATTGAATTAAATGATACTTTTTTGGTAATTGGAAAAATCATTTTTATACAAATTGAAAATGATATTGTTTCTGAAGATGGTTTTCTTAACCTGGATAAAGCAGGCTCTGTCTGCAGCAATGGCATTGACGGATACTATACAACTGCACTGATTGAACGGTATTCGTATGCGAAGCCAGGTATCCTGCCACAAAAAATAGGTTAGTATGCCTGCAAAAATATTTCTATCCGGCCGTTGGGAGTAACTTGCTATGTTTAATTCTTATGAAGTGGATACTGGTTAATTTTTAGTAATAAAATAAAGATTCGGCTAACCAGAATTTCGGTGCAATTCCATCCAATTAATTACCGGCATTATTTGTAACTCAAAATTCAAAATATGACAACAGCACAAATTGTATTGGCATCCAGGCCAAAAGGTTTACCTGTAAGTGACGACTTTCGAATGGAGCAGGTTGAATTACCCCAAATTAAAGCCGGCGAAATGTTAATGAAGGGAATGTATTATTCTGTTGATCCCTATATGAGAGGAAGAATGAATGATGCTAAATCTTATGTTCCTCCTTTTGAAATAGACAAACCTATCAATGGATCTGTGATAGGAAAAGTGGTAGAAAGCAAAACGGAACTTTACAAACCCGGCGATATTGTTGTAGGCAATTTACCCTGGCAAAAGGACTTTATTGCAAAAGAAAAAGATGTAAGGATGATTGATACTAATTTGGCACCTCCTAGTTATTACCTGAGCATATTAGGTATGACGGGTTTAACTGCCTACTTTGGTTTAATGGATATAGGTAAACCCAAAGCCGGCGATACAGTAGTCGTCTCGGGTGCAGCGGGCGCAGTTGGCATAGTAGTAGGACAAATTGCCAAGATACAAGGATGCCATGTTGTAGGCATTGCAGGATCTGATGAAAAAATAAAAATGCTAAAAGCTGAATTTGGTTTTGATGAAGCCATCAATTATAAAACAATTCCCCATATGAACAAAGCTATTGCTGAGGCTTGTCCGAAAGGGGTTGACGTTTACTTTGATAATGTTGGCGGTGAAATTTCAGATGCAGTTATCCAAAACATTAACTTTCATGCAAGGATACCATTGTGCGGTCAGATATCTTTATACAATAGTACGGAAACTCCTATGGGGCCAAGGTTACAGCCAATGCTACTCACGAGAAGCGTTTTAATGCAAGGTTTTATTGTAAGTAATTACCAAGCCCGGTTTCCTGAAGGCATTAAAATGCTGACACAGTGGATCAATGAAGGCAAATTGAAGTTCACCGAAACAATTGAACATGGTTTTGAAAAGTTACCAAAGGCATTACTGGGATTATTTAACGGGGAAAATACCGGTAAGATGATAGTGGAGGCTTGATGAAAATTCAATAAAACAAATGCTGACTGGCACGCCGCCGAACAACTATTGGCTGTGCTGGAACCGAGCGCTGCATGATAGATATGAATAAACTAAACATAAAAATCGCGTTATCAAGAAAATTCCTGTGATAGTTCCTTTGAAGCTTTATCTATGAACTCGATATCAAAGAATATTATTGCACGCTGATATAATCGATCGCCAGTTTAAAATCTTCCTCCTTTTTGTTGCCGATCAAAAAGCCGATTTCTTCCAGGGAATTGCCGGGGAAGTTGGCCATATCCAACGTTCTGCCTCTGAAAGCAGGAGTCATATTAGCGAAAGGTATCTCGATGGTTTGCCAGTTGTTGGTAGTAGTAAAGTTGAATATATAGGAATAATAGTCGCTGCTTTTGGTTTTTGCCCTGAACTGGTAGGCTTTGCCGTCACCTTTCAATGCTATTTCAAACCTGCTGTAACCTTGTAGCGATGTGTTGCCAGCATTGTACTTAATGGAAGTGAAGCCACCGTTGTTGTCCAGCGATACATGTCCCTGGAACATGCCATGACCTTCGTTATCCATACCCATCTTTCCCGCCGATACGCCACCCATTACCGTATCATCCACCACGTACCAATTTTGCAGTGCGGCTTCTTTTGTAAAGTCAAATATCATGAGCGTA
>JBBPYM010000261.1:0-27674 GCA_038199905.1 Chitinophagales bacterium
GAGGGGCAGGCAAGTATGGATAAATCTCTCATTACTTGTTTTTATTCACGAACCTTTTATTACGAGAACAGCTCAAATAATACACTTTCATAAGCTTAAAAAAAATGCCCGCAAAATCATTGTTATAGGATCAGGTCCTGCCGGTTTATTTGCTTCGTTAAAACTACTGGAGGCGGGTATTCAGCCCATCATATTGGAAAGAGGCAAGGAAATAAGAGCAAGAAGACGCGATCTTGCAGCGCTTAACAAGTCTGGCATTATTGATCCAGACAGTAATTATTGTTTTGGTGAAGGAGGGGCAGGAACTTATAGTGATGGGAAGTTGTACACCCGCAGCAACAAAAGAGGAGATATAAACCGTATACTACACCTGTTTGTTCAATTTGGTGCGGAAGAAAAGATTTTATATGAAGCGCATCCACATATCGGCACCAACAAACTTCCCCAGATTATTGCTGCTATACGCGAACAAATAATCGGCTGCGGTGGTGAATTTTTATTTGGAAAAAGAGTCACTGATTTTATCATACAGGATAATAAGGTTAAAGCAGTTAAAACTTCTGATGGAAATGTTTTTGAGGGTGAAGCAATAATTCTAGCCACTGGTCATTCTGCCAGGGACATATTTCAACTATTACATAACAAAAAAATTCTGATAGAATTAAAGCCATTTGCATTGGGTGCGCGCGTGGAACATCCACAGGAATTAATTGACAACATACAGTACCACGGGCTGCAACGTGGAACGTTTTTGCCGCCCGCAGCTTATAGCCTTGTGCAGCAGGTAAAAGGACGTGGTGTATTTTCTTTTTGTATGTGCCCGGGTGGTATCATCGCGCCCGCTGCAACCAATTCATCGGAGTTGGTGGTAAATGGCTGGAGCCCGTCGAAACGAAATAATGCCTATGCCAACAGTGGCATGGTTGTATCAGTGGAAGCAGCAGACCTAGCACAGCTTGAAAAAAAACATGGCCCCCTTGCTGGCATGTTCTTTCAACAAGCAGTGGAACAGGATGCATTTCGATTTGGTGGAGGCAAATTTGCTGCCCCAGCCCAGCGAATGACGGACTTTATAAATAATAAGTTATCAACCGACTTGCCCGCCTGTTCTTATGTTCCCGGTATCCATTCCGCGCCTATGAAGGACCTGTTTCCAGCATTCATTTATGATAGTCTCAAAGAAGCTTTTAAGCAATTTGGCAACAAGATGAAAGGTTATCTTACCAATGAAGCTGTAGTAGTTGCTACAGAATCAAGAACGTCCTCACCGGTGCGGATCCCGAGAGATAAGGTCACACTGCAACATCCGCAGTTACAGAATTTATATCCTTGCAGTGAAGGGGCAGGTTATGCGGGCGGAATAATCAGCGCTGCAATGGACGGTGAGAAAGTTGCTGAAACCATTTGCTTTAAGGCTTACGGACAAAGAGTCTGAAAGACCAATATGTTACCCAATATCCAAGTCCCATTTCAAACCTTTCTTGGTTGTCTTTGCCATATATCCTAATTTGATGATTGCTGCAATATTATTTTAATAGAACCTTAATCTTTCATGTATGAATCTGCTCGAAGTCAAACATCTCAAAAAATTTTTTGCTACCCAAAAAGCGGTAGATGATGTTAGCTTCACGATAGAACAAGGAACCATTTTTGGCCTGCTCGGACCAAATGGCGCGGGTAAAACTACACTCCTTCGCATGATCACTGGTATTTTTTACCCCGATGAAGGAGAGATAATCTTTGATGGAAGGAAATTTGATCCCCATGAAGATATTCTTCGCATTGGCTATATGCCTGAAGAGCGTGGCCTTTATAAAAAGATGAAAATTGGAGAACAGGCAGTTTATCTTGCCCGATTGAAAGGCCTGAGTAAAGCTGATGCCATTGAGAAAATAAAACAATGGTTCATCAAATTTGAAATGGAGACATGGTGGAACAAGAAAGTAGAAGACCTTAGTAAGGGAATGGGACAGAAATTGCAATTCGTAACCACCGTACTGCACGAGCCTAAGTTAATAATCCTGGATGAACCCTTCAGTGGACTCGACCCTGTTAACAGTAACCTGATCAAAGAAGAAATTTTTAACCTGGCGAAAAAGGGATGTACTATTATATTCAGTACCCACCGAATGGAGCAGGTGGAAGAAATTTGTGACAAGATCATCCTCGTAAACAAGGGTAACAAAATATTAGACGGTGGTGTGGCTGCCATCAAACAACAGTTTAAGGAAAACCTGTTTAATATCGGGCTTGAAGTGCTGCCGGAAGTCATTAACCATCATTCTTTCGAAGTGGTAGGCTCTAAAAATCAATCATTATTTGTAAAAATACACGAAGGGTACAGGCCTAATGATGTATTACAATACTTTCTTCAGCAGGATGCAGCAATTAGTTCCTTCCAGGAAATATTACCATCGCTGAATGACATCTTCATCAAACTAGTGGAAGGGACACCCCTGGCCAGGCAATTTCAACCGGTTAAAATTTAATAAGAATATCATGAATAAGATCTGGCTGGTATTGCAACGCGAATACCTTACCCGCGTAAGAAAAAAATCTTTTCTTATTACTACCCTATTGGTTCCCGTTATAATCATTGGCTTCTACGCTGCTATAATAGGCATCTCGGTAAGTGGCAGCAGTGAAATGCAAAATGTTGCCATCCTGGACGAAGGCAACCTGTTTAACAATGAAATCAAAGCATCTGAAAAAGATAAAATCACTTATACTTTTATCAATCATGAAACTGAGCCTTCGTTTAAAAGAAAATATAGGAGCCAGGGCTTTTCATCGTTTTTGTTTATACCGAAAGTTGATATGTTACAGCCAACGGGAATCGTATTGCATAGTTTATCTACAATAAGTCTTAGTACAAAAAACAGGATAGAAAGGAAAGTGAACCAGGCAATTGAAGTGAAAAGAATGGAAGAGGCCCAGATTGATCCTGCAGCATACAAAGCCATTAATTCTGATATATCAATTGATAACACCGTAGATTCAGAGAAAGGGGAAAAAAAGAGCGTTGCCGGTGTTGCCTTTGCCGTATCCTTTGCGGCAGGCATTCTTATATATATGATCTTGCTCATTTATGGCACAATGGTAATGAGAGGTGTCATGGAAGAAAAAACCAACCGGATTGCAGAAGTGATTGTAAGCTCTGTAAAACCGTTTCAGTTAATGATGGGAAAGATCATTGGAATCGGTGGCGTAGGATTAACGCAGTTCGGCATTTGGATATTTTTGATGTTTATTTTACAATTGATCATCCCCCTGATTTTTCCCTCGCTGTTTAGCCAGTTACCAGAACAGGGTATTGGCGCTTCGGCCATTCCACAAGCCAGCTCGGCATCTATGTTAATTACAGTAACAGAAGGCATCAGGGCGCTGAATATTGGCAAGATTTTGCTTTGCTTTATATTTTATTTTATCGGTGGTTACCTCCTGTATGCTTCTTTATTCGCAGCCGTGGGAAGTGTTGTCAGCGAAGACCAACAGGAAGCTCAACAGTTAGTGTTTCCAATCATGATGCCCATCATAGTCGGTTTTGTAATAATGACAAAAGCCGCCAGTGACCCTAATAGCAGCCTGGCTGTTTTTGGCAGTTTGTTTCCTTTAACCTCACCCATTGTTATGATGGGAAGAATCACCTATGATGTTCCCTGGTGGCAACTTGGGTTATCTATGTTATTGCTGGTACTATGCTTTTTACTATTCACTTGGATAACCGCCAAGATATACCGTACGGGCATCTTAATGTATGGCAAAAAAGTTACCTGGAGAGAAATGACCAGGTGGGCGTTTAGAAAAAATTAGCATTGTTTGCCTTAAATTATTGAGGAAGCTTTATAAGGGTTGTATTAATGAATTGAACAGTATATCTTGTACCTGATTCATTATAACAACTGCCACTAATCTCTTTTATCAGTTCAATTTGTCTCAATCTTGCACTGAAAGATAAAATTAAGAATTGGTTTCTACCAGTGAACCTGATAAATTGCTGATTTTGATGAATGAACCATACGAATTGCTAGCTTTTGCCCAGGTCTATCTCCGTGTTATCGCCAATATTAAGGCTGCGGCTTTCGCCTTTTAGTTCTGTATCGCTACCGATCAATGAATGTGTCAGCACTATATCATTCAGATTAGCAAATGACCCTATTATGGAATCTTTTACGATAGAATAATTGATGGTCACCTTCTCTCCAATCGCTACATTAGGGCCTATGATAGAATTTTTTATGTCGCAGCCGGCAGCTATGCTTACGGGTGGGATAATAATAGTATTTGCAAAATGATGATCCTCTGCGATGGTGTGCCCCAACTTTTTTAGCAGTGTCGCGTTGGTTTGCAGCAAGGTCTCCTTTTTGCCACAGTCGAACCAATTTTGCACCTTGTACGGTTGAATTTTTGCTCCCTGTCTTATCATACACTCGATGGCATCGGTGAGGTTATATTCACCATGGCTCATAAGGTTATTCTTGATATTGGCTTCCAGGCAATCAAATAAGATGGAAGTCTCCTTAATACGGTATATTCCAACCAGTGCCATGTTCGACTTCGGTATTTGCGGTTTTTCTACAACGCGACTGATAAAGCCATCTTCAGTAATCTCCGCCACACCAAAATCACGGGGATCATCAACCCGTTTTACACCCAGCGCTGAATTGGGGCTATCAAGCACCTCCTTAACATCGTACTCGCATATTGAGTCGCCTAACACAATAAACACCTCGTCGTTACCCACCAGGTCCCTTGTCAGGGAAATTGCGTGGCCGATACCGTGCCTTTCATTTTGCAGAACGAAATGAGTAGTAATGGAAGGATATCGTTCTTCCACGTAATCCTGAATTTTATCACCCAGGTACCCAACAATTAAGATAAATTCGTGGATACCTGCATCAATGAGCTGGTCCATGATTATGCTTAAAATTGTTTTACCTGCTAAAGGTATAAGGGCCTTAGGCTGTGTATAAGTATGGGGTCGTAATTTCGTGCCAGCGCCTGCTACGGGAATAATAGCTTTCATCCAATAAAAAATTTATTTATTAATTCCGGGATGAACCGGGTCCGAATAATAATCGGCCCTTTCAACTCCAACATCCTTGCCCGGTCAATCCTAAGCATGTTTAATGTTTTTTTCAATGGAATAAAATTAGTGCTGTACGGCATTTTCATTTCCTATGCTAAAACTAATTACAGTTTATTACCATATAAAGAAAAACTATAAATCTTCAACTCTCTTACGCAAACGATTGCATAACTTTACTTGCCTATCAAGGCATGGTCTTCATCTGGGATAATCCGTTAGTAATTAGTGTGGGAAAGTACGCAAACACACAATTTATTCCAAACTACATTTATACGCGTTCTTCAAAGATAACAACAGTTGACAGCTTGCCAATCATAGCAAAATGCTAAGGTTTCCGCGTTTAAACCCTTTATAAAAATATCCTGCACTAAAATAATTGCCAGTAGCTCATTGGTAAGTATTTTTGCGGCAGATTGATAACGAGTTAGCAGCATTTTTCAAACTTTTAATTTTTTTCATGCAAAGAGACCAGGTAGTATTTGATCTAATAAACAAAGAGCTGGAGCGTCAGCGTCATGGTATAGAGTTGATTGCTTCTGAAAATTTCACATCACTCCAGGTTATCCAGTCAATGGGTAACGTAATGACTAATAAGTATGCAGAAGGCTACCCCGGCAGGCGTTACTATGGCGGGTGCGAAATTGTAGACCAGACTGAACAACTAGCCATTGACAGGTTGAAACAAATTTTTAATTGCGAATATGCGAACGTTCAGCCTCACAGTGGCGCACAGGCAAACGCTGCTGTAATGCTGGCAATACTTCAACCTGGAGATAAGATCCTCGGTCTTGACCTAAGCATGGGAGGTCATCTTACCCATGGATCGCCGGTAAATTTCAGCGGCAAATTGTACCAGCCTTACTTTTACGGAGTAAAGAAAGAAACAGGACTGGTGGATTACGAGATGCTGGAGGAAGTGGCCCGAAGAGAAAAGCCAAAACTAATTATTTGTGGAGCCTCTGCGTACAGTCGCGAATGGGATTATGTAAGGATTAGAAAAGTAGCGGATGAAATAGGAGCCTTTGTGTTATGTGACATGGCGCATCCTGCCGGTTTGATTGCCAAAGGTTTACTGAATTCTCCCTTTGAACATTGTCATTTTGTTACATCAACAACACACAAAACGCTAAGAGGACCCAGGGGCGGCATCATACTGATGTTTAAAGACTTCGAAAATCCATTCGGATTAAAAGATGTTAAGGGCAACACCAGGATGATGAGCAACTTGTTAGACATGGCTGTTTTTCCAGGGATCCAGGGAGGTCCGCTTGAGCATATCATTGCTTCAAAAGCTATTGCATTCGGTGAAATATTAAGTGACGAATTTACTGAGTATACAAAACAAATTGTTAAGAATGCTCAGGTAATGGCTAAAGCGTTTATGGATAAAGGTTACAAAATTGTTTCTGATGGTACAGACAATCATTTAATGCTTATTGACCTGAGGAACAGAAATATCAGCGGTAAAAAAGCGGAACAGGTGCTGGGCAAAGCAGAGATTACGCTTAATAAGAACATGGTGCCTTTCGACGATAAATCTGCGTTTGTTACATCAGGTATCCGGGTAGGAGTTCCCGCGATAACTACCAGGGGATTAAAGGAAGAGCATATGCAGTTCGTGGTAGACTCAGTAGATAAAGTGCTTACGAACGCGGATGATGAACAGTTGATCATCACCGTTCGCAAACAGGTGCATGACTTTATGGATCAATTTCCGCTATACCCGGAACTTGGATAGGCTAAATCTGGGAAACACTTTGCGTGAATTATTATTAGGATTGATGTTACACTACAGCTTTTCCAATAATTGTACAGCGTCTTCACTATAGGCAAGCTTCTTGTTCACCACCTCCTGTAAAAGGGTTCGGGCAAGCTCTTCATCGCCTTGCTGATTTCGCTTCATGTAAGTCAAAGCCTGGTAAAACTTCCCCGGGTTAACATGAAGGTTATTGTTTTTAGCTTCCTGCTGAAAGTACAATAGCGCTTTGTCAAAATCCTTTAGTTTTAAAGCAACAATGCCTGCAAGCTCCTTTGCCTCATAATTGGCAGTATCATTTTGCATAATAAGTTCGAACATTTGCAAGGAAGCTTGATAGTCCTTGTTATTATACAAGTCCTTGCCCTGTTGAATTGAATCTGCATTACTGCCCATCTCCATGCTCATTGTCTGCAAATGTTCCTTTAAGTAATCATCTGCGAGTTTTGAAGGTTCTGGCTGCATAAAAATATACAGACCCAGAAAGACCGCGATAAGAACAGCAGCCGCAGATGCAACGTATGGCCATAATCTTCTCACTGGTGTAATCTGTCTTACGGGCGGTGCGCCATGATATATTTCGCTGAAAAGTTTTTTCTTTTGAACAGCATTTTCGTCCCGCAACACCTGAATGGTGCTCAGGTAAAAGGACACCTCTTCCGCAAACTCTTTATCTACAAGTACCCGTTGCTCAAATTGTAATTTCTGATCGGGGGGAGCTTCGCCCTTGAAGTAATTATCTATGTATTCTAAACTTTCCATAATCAACCATTATTTTCCATTTTATACAAATGGCGTAACTTTTCAATACAACGAAGCCGGCTTGTTTTTACCACATCAGCGGTTTTATAAGATAGCGCCTCTGCGATATCTTTATCTGAATAGCCATCTGCGAATAACATCAATACCTTTTTACAATTGCCGCCCGTTTCGTCGAGCATCTTTTTTAATAATTCCCAGTTCGACTTTTCCGTCATTTGCTGAATGACTGGTTTGGCAGCATCGGGAATCTGAACCAGCATGTCTGTAATAGAAACTGTTTTATGGACGCTGTTCTTATTAGTCGTCTTTTTCCTAATGAGGTCAACACACTTATTATGAAATATTTTATAAGCGAAAGTTTTGAGGGAGGAGGTAGCTTTAAAAGACATATTGCTCACCTTTTCTATCGTAACCAGCATGGTATCTGAATATGCATCAAGTGCTTCATCTTCAGACAGATAATACTTGCGAGCGCCTTCTCTTACAAAATACGAGAACATCTTGAATAATTCTTCCTCCGCTTTCCTTCTTGCGGCCCCGGTTTGCAAAAGCCCTTCAATTATTTCCCGCTCAGCATTATGGAACAATATTTTAGGGAAGATCATAAAAGCTTTTAGTTGTTCGTTAAAATACCAGACATTATAGGTAAAAATACATACATTTTTGCTTTAGAACCACTCTCTGGGCGTTGTATTTTAAACCAAACATTAAGCCGGTAAAATCAAGCTAACTACTCATAACAAGGGGAACCCTTGCAGTTTCCCGTTGTAAATAATTATGCCTGCGAATGTAAAAAAGTTTTTTATTTGAAATCAGCCAGGGCTTAAATCCAATTTCTTTAAATAACTTGCCATTGAAATTTAATATATATGATTCAACGTTTACAATCAGTATGGTTGCTGCTTGCAGCAGTTTGTGGAATTGCATTAACACAGGTACCATTATTTGTCGGCACCCTTCCTGATAATCAAATTAAAAATGTGCTAGCCACCGAAAGCCTGCTGTTATTTGCAGTGGCGATTTGTTTGGCAGGATTAGCCATCTCCTGCCTCTTTTTATTTAAAAAACGCCCCCTCCAGTTTAAATTAAGCGTTGTAGGGGTGATAGTATCTGCAATACTTATTTTTCTTGAAGTAACTTATATAGAAAAATTCAAAACCGGCAACGTACTCACGAAAGGCTCCTACTATTGGGGTGGACTGTTTCCAATTGCCATAATTGTTTTTTTTATCCTAGCAGCGAGAGGAATTTACAAAGATGAAAAACTCGTAAAGAGCCTCGATCGCCTCAGATAGCGGTGAGGTATCAGGTATGGGGTATGAGGTATGAGTATGAGGTATGAGTGTCGGATAACAAGTTACTTTTTCGAAGCAATTTTCTCTGCGTTCCTCTGCGCTTCCTCTTCGCGTACTTTGTGGTTAGAAAAAGCCCATACCTCATACTCCGTACCCCTACAGATACTTGCCAGTTTCACTTAGGGTAACAGCTTTCAGTCCCGAAGGCACACCGCTATAGACAAGGTGTCCGCCGTCTTCCCCGGCTTCCGGACCAAGATCGATGATCCAGTCGGCACATTTGATTACATCTGTATTATGCTCGATAACAATAACAGAATGACCCTGGTCTATCAAGGCATTAAAAGATATCAGCAGTTTTCTAATATCATGAAAATGTAAGCCGGTGGTAGGCTCATCAAAAATAAACAGGATATGCCCCTGCCCCTTGCCTTTGCCAAGAAAAGATGCAAGTTTTACACGCTGCGCCTCTCCGCCCGACAAGGTGTCGGATGATTGTCCCAATTTAACATAACCTAGTCCCACATCACTCAACGGTTTTATTTTTACAATTACTTCTTTTTCGTCGGTAAAATATTCGATTGCTTCTTCCACGCTCATGTCGAGTACATCATAAATGCTTTTGCCCTTGTATTGAACTTCCAGCACTTCCTCTTTAAATCTCTTGCCATCACACACTTCACATGTTAAATGAACGTCTGCCAGGAACTGCATTTCTACCACTTGTTCACCCTCACCCTTGCAGGCATCGCAACGGCCGCCATCAACATTAAAAGAAAAATGTTTTGGCAAAAATCCGCGTATTTTACTCAGCGGTTGTTTGGCAAAGAGGTCCCTGATCTCGTCATAAGCTTTAATGTAGGTAACAGGATTGCTTCTCGAGGATTTACCGATAGGATTTTGGTCAATCATTTCCACCTGGCTGATACTTTCAACGTTGCCTGTTATGCCCTTGTGCTGGCCTACCTTATCTGCGGTTTCGCCCTTAATCTTCTGCAAGGCAGGATAAAGAATTTGCTTTACCAGCGTGGTTTTTCCGCTTCCGCTGACGCCGCTGATAACACAAAGCATGTGTAAGGGAAACTCAACATTGATGTCCTTCAGATTATTTTGCCTGCCTCCTACCACCTGTATTGAACTTGTTTTTTTTCGCAATGATTTTGGCGGATCAATGGTGAGGGCACCTTTAAGATATTTTCCAGTGAGGCTATCAGGATGATCGATAATTTGCTGGTAGTTGCCGGCGGCTACCACTTCGCCGCCCAGATGACTGGCAAGTGGGCCCATGTCGATAATATGATCGGCTTCACGCATCATCATCTCATCATGTTCTACAACCACTACCGTGTTTCCCAGGTCTCTCAGTGCTTTTAATACTGTGATTAGACGGGCCGTATCCCTTGAATGAAGGCCGATGGAAGGTTCATCAAGGATGTATAACGAATTAGTGAGATTACTGCCAAGGCTTCGGGTTAATTGGATGCGCTGGCTTTCTCCACCACTAAGGGTATTCGCCAGGCGGTTAAGTGTCAGGTATCCCAATCCTACATCTAAAAGTGTTTTGATCCTCATTTGAATCTCGATCAAAATACGTTTGGCGATTTGTTTCTCCTGTTCCGTTAGCACCAGTTCATCGAACCAAACTTTCAGATCTTTCACAGGCATTTCGCAAAGTTGCCCGATATGCCGTTCGTGAACTTTTACATAAAGCGCTTCTTTTCGCAAGCGGTAACCTTCGCAGTCCGGGCATAATGTTCGTCCCCTGTAGCGGCTCAGCAATACCCGGTATTGCACTTTATAGAGATTCTGTTCTACTTCTTTAAAAAAAGCGTTTATGCCATTTGCATACTGGTTACCCTCCCATAATGACTTATACTGTGCAGCAGTAAGGTCGAATATGGGTTTGTGAACCGGAAAATCAAAATGTTTGGCAGCCCTGATGAATTCATCTTTCCAACGGCTTAGTTTTTCGCCTTTCCAGGGTGCCACGGCTCCTTCAAATACGCTTAGTCTTTTATCAGGTATAACGAGGTCTGCATCAATCCCAAGAACCAAGGAAAAGCCTTCGCAGGTTGGGCAAGCGCCAAATGGATTGTTAAAAGAAAATAAATTAGGAACCGGCTCCTCGAAAACAATTCCATCGAGCTCAAATTTATTAGAGAAATGCAATAGCTTATTCCCGTTGATTTCAATAAAAACTTCGCCTTCTCCTTCATAAAAAGCCGTTCCAATTGAATCGGCCATCCTGTGCCGGTCGTCCTCATCAAAATCTTTTACGACCAACCGGTCTATTAATAAAAAGGTGGCTGGGCACTTGTCTGCAGCAACTGAAGCCAGTTTTAACACCGGGGCGGTTTCTTCCAGCAAGTCCTCAATGCGCAGCACCTGTTTTTCGCTATATATTCTTGAAAATCCTTTTTGTAATAAAATATTCAGGTCTTCCTTTACATCGCGGTTTTTATGTTGCCGGAAACTTACCAGCAGGAGAACCTTATCGTTTTTATCTAATGCACTGATAGCATTTATAACATCGCCTACATCATCTTTCTTTACTTTTTTACCGGAAATGGGAGAAATTGTTTGCCCTAACCGGGCATAGAATAAGCGCAGGTAGTCGTAAATTTCTGTCATACTTCCAACCGTGGACCTAGGGGTACGCGAAATGACTTTTTGTTCAATAGCGATAGCCGGACAAAGCCCTTTTATAAAATCAACATCAGGCTTATTCATTCTCATGAGAAATTGCCGGGCATAGGAGCTCAGGCTTTCTGCATATCGCCGCTGACCTTCGGCATAGAGTGTATCAATTGTAAGGGATGATTTTCCTGAGCCTGAAACGCCTGTAACTACTATTAATTTATTCCGGGGAATTTCAACAGTAACATTTTTCAGGTTATGGACCCTGGCCCCTTTAATAAGAATATTATTGTTATTATGCTTGTTTGATGATTCATCAACTTTCTTTCTGGTGCTTTTGCTAACAACTGCCATAATGAGTATAAAAATATAACTTATGTATTTCTCTTTTAGGAAATACCACCTTTTAATCAAAGAGAATTAACGGCCAGAGGGGCCATTTCGTTCAATATATGCACAAAAAACTCCGGTTTACCTGTTTAGTGAGAATACGATGGAAAATCGGCCAAAACTACTCAGGGTTTTTGCTTATTGAACTACTACGGGGAACTAAATACTGGTGTAAAATTATTTAAATGCTAACTAACTTACTTACAGGCACTAAGGTTAAAACTGTGAAAAAGTTCATTAAATTCTTTCGCTTATTTAATAATGGTACTATTTTAGTACGTACTTTGTACCTCACACTAAAGATGAAAATACGCTGCCTATTGCATACACTTCTACTATTTGTTTAAAATCCCCATTTGGCACATATCCTGTCACCTTTTAAAACGTAGAAGTTTTATGAAATCACTTCTCTTCAAAACAGATCATGAGCTGATCCATCTATTTATGGACGGGGATTTACATGCATTTGAAGTACTTGTTTATCGTCATAAGGACAAGCTTTACACTTCCATCCTTTTTCTAGTGAAGGATAAATACCTGGCAGAAGATATTTTCCAGGATGTGTTGATCAAAGTTATAGATACTGTTCGTGGCGGTCGTTATACAGACGAAGGTAAATTTCTGCCCTGGGCTATACGCATAGCGCATAATCTTTGCGTAGATCATTTCCGAAAAGTTAAACGCACGCCTACCATTAAAACCAGTGATGACCGCGATCTTTTTGAGGTTCTTCAGTTCACAGAGGAAGGCGCGGAGGCAGTAATGATAAGGAATCAAAGTCACGACAGGCTACGTAAGATGCTGGACCTGCTGCCGGAGGACCAACGTGAGGTCATCATTCTTCGACATTATGCCGAACTAAGCTTTAAAGAAATCGCTCATTTAACAAATTGCAGCATCAATACTGCACTTGGAAGGATGCGTTATGGACTTATCAACCTTAGAAAAATGATGATTGAAAAACGCATTGCACTCTGATTTATTTCTCCTGAATGAGATTATAGCATATTAGTTGTTTTAACAATTCTTATGTTGCTATAATGGAAATTACATATTAGCTTTATGGAGTAACTGTTTATCATAATACTGTCATTCTGGTCCTCCATCCGGACTTTTTATTGCCTGCCGTCGGAAGGCTGGAACAGAATGACGCCTAATTAAATGCCCCGTGAACTACGGGGCATTCTTTTTTATAGGTTATTGCCAGGCAATCTTACAGGAAGATCAATTCCGTGTATTATTAAATGCTTTAATACCACAGCGCAACCAGTTTTCATAATCCTTTTTTGAAGGCGTGTATGCCACCGGGTTCGTTAGCAATCTCTCGTTGCTGTTTAATATCACGTAATATGGCTGAGCCTGCACTTTAAAATTCGCATCCTGCATCGTACTATACTTTTCACCGATGGTTTTTATTGTTTTTTTGGACCCGTCTGATGCAGTAAACAAGAAACGATCTGCCGCAGGGAGCAGTTCCCTGTCATCAGCATACAGAGAAACCAGGATAAATTCTTTATCAATCAGGTCTTTAATAACTGGATCGGGCCATACGTTCTCTTCCATCTTGCGGCAGTTTACGCAGGCCCAGCCGGTAAAATCTATTAATAAAGGCTTATTCTGTTCTTTTGATAATTGTAATGCCCTCTCATAATCGTTGATAACCTGCGGTTCAACGCCACAAATTTCAACCAGCTCTTTTCCATACAAACTATAAGATAACGGTGGTGGAAAACCGCTGATAAGGGAAAGGTTCGCGTATTTTGTTTTTGTAACTCCGGGAATAAGGTAAAGGGTAAACGCAAGGAAAATAAGCGCGAAAGCTATCCTTGTTTTGCTTAGCCGTTTGGGAGGCGGGTCGTGTTTAAATTTGAGAATACCCAGTAAGTATAAGACCAGGCATAAGCCAACTACGATCCATATAGCAAAGAAAACTTCCCGTTTGAGCAGCCCCCAATGTTCAACAAGGTCTGCGTTAGACAAAAATTTTATCGCAAGGGCGAGCTCAATGAAGCCAAATACAATTTTTATCGAATTCATCCACCCCCCTGATTTCGGAAGTGAGCTGAGCCAGTGCGGGAACAGTGCGAACAAGGCAAAGGGAAGTCCCAGTGCGATGCCGAAACCAGCCATAGCCACGGTTAATTGCACTGCACCTCCATCCTGGTTTAATGCGCCTACAAGCAGTGATCCTAATATCGGACCAGTGCATGAAAAAGAAACGATGGCAAGTGTTAACGCCATAAAGAAAATGCCACCTAAACTTCCAATGTCGGATTTTGAATCTACGGTATTGGTGAACCTGCTTGGAAGCGTTATTTCAAAATAGCCAAAGAAGGAGATTGCAAAAACCAGGAACACGAGGGCAAAAAAGATGTTCAACCAGGCATTGGTGGAAATATTATTAAGGATATCGGAGCTGCCAGCATCCAGGAAATAGAACGGTATGCTTAGCAACACATAGATCAGGAAAATAAAGAATCCGTACATGCTTGCATTAAAAATGCCCTTGGAACGGCTGGAAGACTTCTTTGTAAAAAATGAAACAGTAAGCGGAATCATCGGAAAAGTACAAGGCATAATCAGCGCTACAAGTCCACCAAGGAAACCAAGGAAAAATATTCCCCATAAACTTTTGGAGGCGTTGTCTTCAGCCCCGGTACCGCCACAATTTTCAACGGGATTCTTAATATCAATAGCTGCTCTTTTTATTCTTTGGGACGCCGCGGCAGATTCCAGTACGCCTGCAGCCTGCGACACCAGGTTCCCTGATGCATCAAACGTGAAACGAAAAGGCACCTCCTCAGGTCCTGCTACTTCCTGTTCCTTCAGTGCCATATAAGTGAGTACACCTCTAACTTCTTTCCCTCTTTCATTCAGAACAAGTGTAACCGTCAATTCAACATCCTTTTCGAAATATTTGATCTCAGCATTGTCAAAAACAGGCTCTTTCTGTTGTTGCAGGTTACTGCTCTCGCTGATGCTCGAAATGGTAGTAAATGCAGCGGTGCTACTATCCAGGTTTACCCGGGAATTAGGTTCATCGTCCTTCATAGAGGTCGAAAATAATTTCCAGCCTGGCTGAATAGATCCTTTGATTGAAATGGTATATTCATTTCCCGATTGCGCAATTGTGCTGAAGTTCCAGGTAATTATTTTACTGATTGTTGTATCCTGGGAAAAAGAAGTGGTTATAGAAAACATGAAAAAGATAGTAGCGAAAATCCGGGCGTAACTTTTCATCATTGTAATTTATCTCTTATAAAACAAACGAGCTCTGTGTAAGAACTCGTTTCGAAAAAATATCTGTAAGTTACTAACGGATAAGATTATCCACCAATACTAACCTTTATATCAACATTTGCAGGGGGCAAACATTGTTTGTCATCGCATACCATAAACTCAACCCTGCCGGCTAAATTGGTTTTTACGTTGGCTTTCAACTTTACTACCTGTACAAAGCTTACGGATTTCTCATAATAACTAACATTGCCACCCCACACGCTCTCAAATTTCTTAATAACCTTACCTACTTCCTTCACCGCGCCGTCCATGATAATAAGTGGATTTCTCGTAAAAGTAAAAGTTGTTGGTGCCGGTCCATCTACCCCAACATTCTGAGCATATAAATGATAATCACCACTTATATTCGCAGTCATATGCACCTCGTAGGTTTTATCAGAAATTTTTTTAACTTCATAAATCCATTTAACTGCTTTTTCAGATTGCGACATGGATACATGTCCACTTAATAAGAATAAAAGAAAAGGTAAAATTTTTTTCATGAACTAGGCATTTAATTGTAAAATGATAACCAGCTGCGAAGTTCCGCTATTGAATGCAAAAGATTGTTTAAAATTGAAATGCGCAGCTCTGCTAATTAGCTATTGACGGATTAATTCATCAGAAGGGCCTTTAATATGATCCTTCCGTCAATGTTTCCCAGTTCTTCAGAACTTGCCCTTTCCGGATGGGGCATCATTCCAAAAACGTTCCGATTGGCATTGCATATTCCGGCTATATTACGCGTAGCTCCGTTGGGATTGCCTGATTCCGTTACGTTGCCAAGTTCATCACAATAGGTGTAAATTACCTGGCGACCTGCCTCCAGAGAATCCAAAGTGGCCTTATCGGCATAGTATCTGCCCTCTCCATGCGCCAGCGGAATTTTTAACGCTTTGTTGGCAGAACCCACACCTTTCAAATAGATGTTTTTACAAACAAACTGTTGATTTGCGTTCCGCAACAAAACCCCCGGCAATAAATGAGACTCGCACAATATCTGGAATCCGTTGCAAACACCCAAAACTTTGCCACCGCCGTTTGCAAACTCGATAATACTTTTCATCATCGGGCTGAATCGCGCAATGGCTCCACAACGCAGGTAATCACCATAGGAAAATCCCCCCGGCAGCACAATACAATCCTCTTTTGAGAACATGGAAAGGTCACTATCCTTGTGCCAGAGCATGATCACTTCCTGCTTAAGGTCATTTTGCAAGGCATTCTGCATATCCTTATCACAATTGGAACCAGGGAAGACAACAACACCGAATTTCATACCTATGAGTTTAAATGAAAGATAAAGGTAATAATTTGTTTAAAGTTTATGTTCCTGCAGCTAAATAAGCCCGTACGTTATCACAATTGCAAAAGCAAATGTGAGCCAATGTAATAAAGAGGATAACCCTCGGGAACCAATGAAAAAATAGGTTGCACCGTGAAAAGCCGCTACCGGTATAATCAAAAGCATCCAGTGCACATAGCTGACAGCCGGATTTATAAAAATGATAACCAAGGAAACTATAAAAAACCATAACAAAAGTCCCCAGGCCTTTCTTACATGGATGAGCATTTTATTAAGATTTGCCTGCACAAAATATCCTCCCGACAGAAAAGGAACCAATAGTAAACTCAAACCTGCGGTTATCCATACAGAAGCAGGCAATTTCGGAAGATGAAACAACAGTTGAGGCAACACCTTACCAAGTTGCCACTGATCTGTGAGAAACAGTATTACCAGGAGGAAGTAATACGGTGTTAAAATCCCCAGAATGGCCACCATCCATTCCGTGATATCAAGGGGTCTTGTCATAATCAGCGCCAATACCAGCAAAATAATTAAAGCGATTGCCGGACTATAAATCAGCGGTAACAATCCGATAATCACGGCCACATTGTAAATGGCCGTTTTCGGATTACTGTTATTGTAAAGCCCTATCATTCGGTACCAAACCCAGATCATCAACGAATTAATTATCAGTGGGGCTGAAAAGGCGTTCCATTCTTTTACCAAAGAAGTTGTAAGAATAAAAGCCATTCCAACCAGGTAGTTCGCCTTTGGGAACAGCTTTAATGAATTAGCTATACGATTAAGCAGTGTTGCCTGCGTGAAAAATAACAAAAATGCAACAATGGAAAATACAATGGGTGCCTTTGCTGAAACAGGCTCCAGTAAATTCAGCAACAGGTGATACAGGTAGTTGTTCCCCGGGTCTGGAAGGGGCTTAACAGGGTGCAGGAATAAAGGAAACTTCAGAACCAGCCCGTAAAGCAGTAACAGTAAAGCATTACCAGGATTTTTGTTTTTAAAGATACCAACCACCTTATTGACGACTTTTCATTAAAAATCAATTTTTGCAAAGCAAAGATAATTTCTGTAAAGGCAGGGTATTATTATCTGCCGCGAGCTTACTTGTTTGCCAAAACGGGGCATAAATTCATACCCTTTATCGAGATTTTTAAGTGTTGGATTACGTAAAACTTTACCATCTGCTCCAATACTTTGATCATGCAGTAAAAGCGTTCTGCGCTCATATTGATTAAACAAAAAATGGATCTCGGACCCGGTATTAACGGACTGGAAAGATATCATGTTGTCCGTTTCATCGTCATACTGAGATTTATCCACAACGTTGCTCCATTCAAGCACGCCGTCGCTATTAAAAGAAAGCACCATAATGTTTTCTGCGTAGTACCTTGTAGCATTCATGTTGCCATACCTGTTCCAAGGCATATACCAGGGGCTGCTGTACATTGGTGACCAGTAAGAATAATCCAGCGGCGACATCCACGGATTACCAAAATTATTATAGTTCCAGCGGTTGTACGTGTTCCCTCTTGAAGAAGAATACAACGATTCGCCGATAACGAGATAGCCACCATCTTTTCTGATGATGATATTTTTTATGAAGTAGTCGTTGAATGCCAGTTTCCTGTTACCTTCCTGGCTTTTAGCAGTTGAGCGGAGGTCCTCGTCAAACGTCGTAAGATTTTCTTTTAATTTTACATTGGCTGTTTTATCCCAGATCAGGGAGTAAAGGCCTTCGATATTTCCACGCCGCTGTTTGTAAAAGAGCGCATTCAGCAAAATTCGCTTATTAGAATTGTCAACTTTCAACTTAAGCTCATCAAGAATTAGCGTGCCAATCTCTATATCCTTAACGGTAAACTCCACCGCCTCGGGCGTTTTAGTTACCATCATCACCTTTGTGATCTGGTCGTTGTTGGAACTGCGCCGGAAAATGCCAAATACCATATCACCTTCATTGGTTAGCAAAAAATCCGTAAAGTAATCGTTTCTCTCTTCCATGGCCATGTTCATCCGGTTACGTCCAAGGAGTTCAAGCTGATCATTAAAAAGTAAGCTGGTGAAGAAAAAGTTTTTTTGATTGCGGTTGTTGATCTTGAAGATCATTATACGCTTTTTATTCTCACTGAAAATGGTGGTATAGATTTTATTACTGGCGGCAAATCCGATTTGTGTAGTATCCAGGTCGATAGGTTTGCCCATCATCTGACCGTTCCCGTCTAGTTTTACACCGACACAGTAGAGTGTATTTCTTTTCTGATATTGGTATATCATGTAACAAAAATCGGGGTAAGCGATAAAGTCCACGTTTACCCAACGATCAGATGTTTCCAATTTAACCCTGTTTTTTAAACGCATTTCAGCATCATAAACACATATATCATGGTCATTGCGGTTGTTTTTATACACGAGGAAATTACCCCCTACTTTTCCAACCACTTCAAATTCTGTTCTACGGGAATCTTCCCGTTCAGGTTCAGAATAAATAATGCGTGGAGCCTGTGACCAAACCGGTAAGGATAAGATTAGAAAACATATGGAAGCAAAAAACTTGTTCTTCATAAAAGACACTTTGTGCAATTAAAAATACATGTTAACGTGCAAATTAGAGATTGTTCTTTTATCTAACACATTACAGTTGTATAAGATCGACTACACAGCCATAATTTACTTTTTTTAACACTATTTAATATTGGCGGTTTAAATATTAAAATAGTTTATGCACAAAAAATATAAAAAAACATATTTACTTATACCTTTGTCGCAACATGCGGCTTTTCCCAGATTTCATTTCTGTCTTTGAGCCCTTGCAATACTAAAACATCAGTTCAACGTGGGTAAGAATCTTAACAAAGTGACATCGGCTGGACTACTTGTTGCTTTAGGAATTATATATGGAGATATCGGAACATCCCCTCTTTATGTTTTCAATTCTATTATCGGAGACAAAGTTATTTCAGAAGAGCTCATAATCGGGACCCTTTCCTGCATTATTTGGACACTAACGCTTCAAACGACCATCAAATACGTATTACTGGTGCTAAGGGCCGACAACAAGGGCGAAGGCGGCACGTTCGCTCTTTATGCTTTGGTAAGAAGACAAAAGAAATGGCTCGTAATTCCTGCCATGATAGGTGGGGCTGCGCTGCTCGCCGATGGTATTATTACCCCACCAATTTCAATTACCTCGGCAGTCGAGGGACTACAAGAACTTCCTGCTTTAAGAGATATGGGAGATAATACCGTTATTTATATCGTACTCATCATCCTGGTACTTTTTTTCTTTTTCCAACAATTTGGTACAGGCACCATTGGCAAATTGTTCGGACCGATTATGCTTATCTGGTTTACCATGCTGGCTGCACTGGGGGTTTACCATATATTCGACGACCCTTCCATTTTTAAGGCATTAAGCCCGTATTACGCTATCCATTTTCTTTTCACCTATCCGGAAGGGTTCTGGCTGCTGGGTGCCGTATTTCTTTGTACTACTGGTGGAGAGGCACTGTACAGTGACCTTGGCCATTGTGGCCGTGGTAACATCCGCATGTCCTGGATTTATGTAAAGTCTTGTTTGCTGATTAATTATTTCGGACAAGGAGCTTCACTGCTGGCTAACCACGAAAACTTGCTGGTAACACCAGAAGTGAAGGCCGCCTTGGGTATAAATGCCTTTTACGATATGATGCCTCCCTGGTTTATATTAGCAGGCGTGATCATAGCAACAAGTGCAGCAATCATTGCCAGCCAGGCGATGATTACTGGATCTTTTACTTTAATAGGCGAAGCCATGCGGCTAAATCTCTGGCCGAAGCTTAAAGTACGCTACCCATCCGAAGAAAAGGGACAACTTTTTATTCCTAGTCTCAATTTCATGCTTTTTCTGGGCTGCGCGTTTATAGTTTTACACTTTCGCGAGTCGAGCAGAATGGAAGCTGCTTACGGTCTCGCAATCATCGTTACCATGCTCACCACAACTATCTTGTTTGCAAACTTCCTTGTGTCCAAGCGGGTAAACCCTATACTGATCTGGACTTTCCTCATAGGATATTTCATTATTGAAGTTGCTTATCTTATTGCCCTGTTACAAAAGTTTATGCATGGCGGTTATATCACGGTGATGATCGGCGGAATTATGTTTGCAGTTATGTACGTATGGTACCGGAGCAGGAAAATTAAAAACCGGTATGTGGAGTTTGTGAGACTAGAACATTATATTCCCCAGATTCAGGAATTAAGTAACGACAAAACCGTACCTAAACATGCTACTCACCTTGTATATTTAACAAGCGCCAATAACCCCAAAGAAATAGAACATAAGATCATCTATTCCATCCTGAACAAAAAACCTAAGCGGGCGGATATCTATTGGTTCGTACATGTTGACACACTTGATGACCCTTATACCTGTGAATATTCCGTATACCATGTTATTCCAAATGATATTATCCGGGTCGAATTCCGCCTTGGTTTTCGCATGGAGCCCAAAATAAATTTGCTTTTCAGAAAAGTGGTAGAAGACCTCGTAAGTAACAATGAGGTAAACATTACCAGCCGTTATGAAAGCCTGGAACGAAACAATGTTGTAGGTGATTTCCAGTTTATTGTAATGGAAAAATACCTCAGCCAGGATAATGAATTGCCTTTCTTTGAACAGATCATCATGAAAGTTCATTTTACCATCAAAGAATGGGGGTTGTCTGAAGAACGTGGCTTTGGTCTTGACCCTTCCAATGTTGTGATAGAGAAGTTCCCACTAATCATCGCGCCGGTGCAAAACATCCGATTAAAAAGGGTGGATGTGTATGACGAATAGCTTTATGGCTATCACCTATCAGCCGCTTGCTCGTTTAAATTTTAGTTTTCAAGTAAGGGTCCCCGTGTTTAAGCTTATTTTTTTCAAAATGCATAATATTTTTCCATAAGAATTGTTTAATATAACTCTTTAGAATGCTATTTTCCTACTCGAAGCAGAAGCCAAAATCTGATCTGCCATTGCTCAAACGGAGCTGGTTAAGCTGGTGGTTTTAAAGCCGATAGTTCCATGACCTCTACAATAGCCTATATAATTTTCGGATACATCACCATGCTTATCATTGTGTACCTCGTACAAGAAAAATTCATTTTTAAACCGGAAAAATTACACGCGCTATTTCAATTTAAGTACGATGTGCCCTTTAAAGAATTATTCTTTGAGGTAAAACCTGGAGTACGTATCAACGGTCTTCATTTTTTCAGGGAATCTCCTAAAGGCCTTGTTCTGTACTTCCATGGTAATTCGCGCAGCATAAAAGGCTGGGCACGGTATGCCAAAGATTTTTACAGGTATGACTATGACGTATTGATGGTAGACTACCGTGGCTTCGGAAAAAGCACCGGTAAGCGCAGTGAAGTGGATATGCTAAATGACATGCAGTTCGTATACGATACGCTTATGCTGCAATACCAGCAACAGCATATCATCGTTTACGGTAGAAGTATAGGCAGCGGGTTTGCCGCTAAAATAGCGAGTGACAATAGTCCCAGGTACCTGATACTGGATGCCCCCTTTTATAATTTTACAGACGTCATCGAACGTTTTTTGCCCATATTGCCGATACGCTGGGTAATCAGGTACCGTTTGCGCACCGACAAATGGATCATGCATGTAAACTGTCATACATATATACTTCATGGAACAAAAGACCGGCTGATACCAATATCACACAGTGAAAAACTACTTGCGCTTAACCCAAGAAAAATTACACTCATACGTATCCATGGCGGCAGTCATAATAACCTTCCATCTTTCCCGGAATACCATAATTTCATCCGGGATATTTTAAAATGTTGAATGATGAAAAATAGAAAATGGTCCGGGCCGCTAAAAATAGTTGTAATAATTTATTGCCTCATCGGGATCGGCATTTTCATGTTGCAGGATAACATTATGTTTCACCCGGTACCGCTCGCAGGTGACTATAAATACAATTTTGACATACCATTCAAAGAAGTGAATCTTGATTACGATTCAAAAACAAACATCAATATTATTCAGTTTCCACCGCCAGGAGCGGCTCCAAAAGGTATCCTGCTTTATTTTCATGGAAATCGTACCAACATCTCCAGGTACAAAAGATTTGTGCCCTATTTTACCAGGTCAGGCTACGAGGTATGGATGATCGATTATCCCGGTTATGGTAAAAGCACCGGCTCTTTTTCAGAAAAAACAATTTACGAATGGTCGTTGCTGATGTACAAACTTGCACGCACCAGGTTCCCCGCAAAAGATGTTGTTATCTATGGTAAATCCTTGGGTACAGGCATAGCAGCACAACTCGCTGCAGTAAGAAACTGCCGCTATCTTATACTGGAGACGCCTTATTATAATCTTCCCAATGTAGTTGGTTTTTATGCCCCTATCTATCCTGTTAACAGGATGATAAAGTACAAGTTCCCAACCTTTGAATATTTACAAAAAGTTACTGACCCGGTAATCTTATTACACGGAACCAACGACTGGGTCGTCCGGTACAGCAACTCGGAGCAACTGGCGCAGTATTTAAAAGCCGGCGACAAGCTCATCACTATACCTGGTGGTTCACACCGTAACCTTTACACTTTTCCTGAGGTTCCCAGGGTAATAGATTCTTTGTTGAGTCGGCCATAAGCTCCCGTTAACCATGCAAATTCAATCACACCGGCACTACCAGTAAACTTTTGTTTTTCCGTACCTTGGCTGGTATAGAAAGCATAATCTCTGTTTTCAATAACTCGATCAACCTCTTTTTTACAAAATCACGGTGAACAATCAGGCTGACTTCCCGCATGGGGACAGGCTGCCTGAAATGGCGAATTTGTTGTTGCTGCGCTTCTGGCAGATCCATTGTAGCCAATTCAGGTATGATGGTGATACCATCATTTATCTCTACCATTCGTCGTAGCGTTTCTATACTTCCTGCCTCATACTCAAAATGATGACCGTCTTTACTTGCTTTCTGCAGCTCGCATAAATTCACAATTTGAGACCGGAAACAATGTCCCTCTTCCAGCAACCAAAGCTTTTTAGGGTCTATATCTTTCGTCAGCACGTAATTTTTTTTATACGAATTGTTTTTTTTAGAAACATAAACCAGCAGTTCTTCGTAAAACATCACATGTTCTTTAATACCAGGCTCCTGCAAAGGTGTTACCAAAATGCCTACATCAATACGTCCTTCGCGTAATCTTGAAATGATAAACTCCGTCATCATTTCATGCACCACCAGTTTTACATTCGGATACTTAATATTAAAATTTTGCACAAATAACGGTAATAAATAGGGTGCAAGAGTGGGGATGATTCCTATCCGCAACTCCCCTCTAAGAATGCCCAGCTTATGCTGAACAATCTCACCCATCACTTTCTTTTCAAAAATAATTTTGCGCGCCTGTTCAATAACCTCTGCCCCTGCTAATGTTGGTACAACGGGTTGCCTGCTGCGATCGAAAAGTTTAATTCCAAGCTCTTTTTCCAGTTTCTGTATCTGCATGCTCAGTGTTGGCTGGCTAATAAAACAATGACCTGCGGCCTGTGCAAAATGCCGGTAGGTGTCAACTGCTATTACATATTCAAGCTGCGTGAATGTCATTATAGATATTCTCTATTAGATGATAAATTTTATTGATTTGATAAATCAGCTAAATTATTCAAAATTTGCCAATCGTAATTTTATCATTAAAACCCTCTTTGCCATGAGCGATCAGCAAAAACTTACAACAGCTTCAGGAATTCCTTATTATTACAACGAGGATAGCCTGAGTGCCGGCAGCCGCGGCCCCCTGTTACTGCAGGACTTTATACTGCATGAGAAAATGGCTCATTTCAACCGTGAACGCATTCCTGAACGAGTGGTTCACGCCAAAGGAACGGGTGCTTACGGCACATTTACCGTTACACACGACATTTCCAAATACACCCGCGCCAAAATATTTAACCAGGTAGGAAAGCAAACCCGCATGTTCGCAAGGTTTTCTACAGTTGGGGGTGAAAAAGGCTCTGCTGACACTGAAAGAGATCCAAGAGGCTTTGCGCTTAAATTTTACACGGAAGATGGTAATTGGGACCTGGTAGGCAACAATACGCCAATCTTTTTTATTAAAGACCCCAAAAAATTTGGTGATTTTATCCATACACAAAAACGAGATCCTCGCACCAATACCAAAAGTCCTACAATGATTTGGGACTTCTTTAGCCTTAATCCCGAAAGCCTCCACCAGGTAATGTTTTTGATGAGCGACAGGGGCACACCTTTTGGATACCGGCACATGCACGGCTTCAGCAGTCACACTTTCAGCTTTTTTAATGATGACAATGAAAAATTCTGGGTAAAGTTTCATTTTAAAACAGCCCAGGGAATAAAAAATTTCACCAACGACGAAGCAGTGAAAATGAAAGGTGAGGATCCTGACTTCGCACAACGCGACCTTGTTGCTGCAATTGAAAATGGCGAGTTCCCTAAATGGAACTTGAAAGTTCAGGTAATGCCTGCAGAAGAAGCTAAAAGCTACCGCTGGAACCCGTTTGACTTAACTAAAGTGTGGTCGCATAAAGATTACCCATTGATGGATATTGGCGTGATGGAACTCAACGAAATTCCTGCAAATTATTTTGCTGATGTTGAACAGGCCGCTTTTGCACCGGCACATGTGGTTGACGGCATTAGTTATTCACCCGACAAAATGTTACAGGGAAGGTTGCTATCTTATCCTGACGCCCAACGGCATAGAATAGGCGCCAACTATGAGCAGTTGCCTGTGAACCGTTGCCCATACTCAGTAGCAAATTTCCAAAGAGACGGCGCCATGAGGCTGGATGGTAACGGTGGAAGCAATCCAAATTATTTCCCTAACAGCTTCGATAATATCGTTCCTGATGAAAAATACAGGGAACATCCGATTGAGCTTGACAGCATGGTTGCAGATCATTATAATAGGAATGCAGAAGGAGAGAATGATCATTATACGCAGCCTGGCATTTTTTACCGTGAAGTTTTGACCACGCAAAACAAAAAAAACCTGGTCAGCAATATCTATGCTGCCATGAGTGGCATCACAGGACCGAAACGGGCAGAGATCATTAACCGCCAGTTATGTCATTTCTTCCGGGTCGATATGGGGCTAGGTATGGCTGTGGCGCAGGCGCTTGGAGTAAATATTGAAGATAGTATGCACCCCGAGAAACCAGTGATGCAGGTCTCTGAGATTATTTGATGATCTTGCTGAAGAACCGCCAGGATACTGGACTATCAAGGATCATGATTAAGGGCACCTGGAAGGGTGCCCTTTTCTATTATTAGGAGAGCTACGTCATGGTATCCTACCAAAACCTTTTCCCTTTGCTTTGATATACTTATCAATCGCTTTATGTGATTGTTTGAAAAAAATACATTATTGCTTGAATAAAAGATTATTGCAAAAACACTTGCATATTCGAATGGCAACCTATATTTTTATAATATAATCTGTTCCCCGCAGGCACCTATTTATTCTTCACAAGTAATTTTTTTATATCGTGTATGATGCTAATAATACGGCATCATTGTGTTTATTCGGTTCCTAAGTTCTACCATATCACTATCAACTACTAATGTAATGCCAGATAGTTATGATTTTATATGTTGAACGAAAAACATATAAACCATTCGTACTCATGTTCGATCACACAGTTTCGTGCCCCTAAAAGCTTACATCAGGTCTGTTGTAACCTATTCTTAAACCGTAATTAAGATGGATCATTCGATATATACGATTACTTAACTATACTTATGTTCATAAAACGGCCCCTGCAACCGGTGCTTATTGAAGGAGCTTTCATTTTCTTCATTTCTCTTCATTCATTTGAAGTCCATAGGCGACTATGGTGCGGCCCGTGATTGATTTTTATGTATGCACCACGAGCAAACCCTCTATAGTTGAGATTTTCAGTATTTGCTTACCAGGCCCACGGGGGTGCTACTACTTGTCTCAATCAACGCCACTTAAATTGGTCTTTAAAAAATTGAGCCGCTCAAAACTCAGGGTGTGTCTCATTTACACCAATCAATTAACATATTCTAAATAAAAAATATGCATTTTTATGACGAAAAATATATTTTTACTACAGTTATCCGGCTTTGTAATACTTCTCATGGCGAGCAGTAGTTTTGCACAGCAGTTGCCCTCGAAAGAAATAAGGCAACAGGCCCAAAAGACTTATAACAGTTTCAGAAAACCTGAAATTTCTTTTGAACAGTTTTTGCAGTCTAACGGACATGTATATGCTAAACGATCGGCCCCATTTAGCGTCAATGGCATCAATGGTGTAGTTACTGATGACGGGATCAATACCTCCCCACAGGATACATACTGTAGCAAAGTAAGGCCCTACTGTACCAATGGAGATTTTGAGAGCGGCCTGGATCAGAGCCAATATACAGGTGCCTATGGCTTTTGGTATAACAGTCTCTATCCTGATCCGTTCGCGCTTACTTATGGGTTTATTTCAGGTTCTCTAACCAGTTCCGCATCGCACCATACAATAGTGAATAAATCCTCTGGAAACGACCCAACCACCGGCATTCCCCTGGTACCGGCAAATGGCGGCAACCAGTCACTGCGGTTAGGGAATACTGCCACGGGCTATGGCACTGAACTATTAGCAAAAACGCTGGTTGTCAATTCTTCTGAAACCATACTCAACTTTTATTATGCAGTTGTTTTTCAAGATCCCAATCATGCCTTTGTTGAGCAACCCGCGTTTAGTGTTCGTGTATATGATTGCGCAACGGGCGTCGAATTACCAAATGTTTGTAACCTCGGTAACAACAGCAACATAGTAGTTTCTGACGCCCAGAATCCATTCTTTAAATCACTGGCAAGCGGTTCAATTGCCTATCGTGACTGGAGTCTTGCCCAAATTAATCTTTCTCAGCATGTTGGCAAAACCGTTACAATCGTGTTTACCAACAAAGATTGCGATCAGGGCGGCCATTGGGGTTATACCTATATTGATAATCTTTTTTCAACACAATGCCCCGCTGATCCGATTGGTGCGGTGCCTGGGAAACCGAATCCGGGAACCATCGAATTTGACATCGCCAAATCCGCTACCTGTGAAGTCGGAAACATATGCGCGAAATATACGGTTCCTAATATTGA
>JBBPYM010000262.1:0-23790 GCA_038199905.1 Chitinophagales bacterium
CCATCAGCACAGGCATGTTTTTATCGCATGGAGTGGATCGAAAATGCTCATCCATGTCGTGGGCGCCCTTAAGCAGTTGCTCGAAATTGCCATAACCGATGGTCAATGCGATGGATAACCCGATGGCGCTCCATAGGGAATAACGGCCACCTACCCAGTCCCAGAATACAAACATATTGGCTGCATCTATTCCAAATTTTGTCACTTCTTTTTCATTGGTAGAGAGTGCCACAAAGTGTTTTGAAACAAAAGACGGGTCCTTTGCTTCTGCCAGGAACCAGTTACGGGCAGTGTGCGCATTGGTCATGGTTTCCTGTGTGGTAAATGTTTTAGAAGCAATCAGGAACAGGGTTTCTTCCGGCGTAACCTTTTTTAAGGTTTCGACAATATGAGTGGCATCAACATTCGAAACAAAGAAAGCCTGAATGCCTTCCACGTCGTAAGGCTTCAGCGCCTCTGTTACCATCAGGGGACCAAGATCACTACCGCCAATACCTATGTTAACTACATATTTTATTTTCTTACCGCTATATCCTTTCCATTCCCCGCTATGAACAGCCAGGCAGAATTTTTCCATTTGTTCCAGCACTTTTTTAACCTCAGGCATTACGTCTTTTCCGTTCGCCATCATCGCGTTTCCAGAGAAATTCCGCAGCGCCACGTGTAGCACCGGCCTTTTTTCGGTTTCATTGATCAGTTCGCCACTGAACATGGCTTCGATACCCTCTTTTACTTTACATTCTTGCGCCAGTTGCAACAACAGTTTTTTTGTTTCCGCCTTAACCATGTTTTTAGACAGATCCAGTAGAAGATCATTGTCGCTCAATGAAAATTTTTGATAACGTTCAGGATCATCCTCGAAAAGCTGCCGCAGGTGCACCTGCTTCATGTCATTATTATAGTGGTCCTTTAGCAGGCTCCATGCCGCTGTATCAGCTAATGAAACTTTTGGTAACATGTGTATTGAATTAATAAGCAGTAAAAATAGTGAACGTTGGAAATATTCCCGTTTGATTTTATCGGCAATTAATTCATTGGATGAGTTTTTTACAAAAGTTACCACAAAGTATGGGAGGTGGGTTTGAAAAACAGGCATAAATCAATTTGTTCCCGTGGAAACAGCCGGATGGTGAATTTGGAGGCAACCTTGAGTTTTCCAGGTAATCGACCTTTCTAACGACATTATCCCAACGCTTCCCTTGTCGGGGAGTGACTGTAACTGGTTCCCTTCCTTTCGAAGGACACATCTTTTTTAATTTATGTTACAAAATCAAGGGCACCTATATCATGTCCAAATAACATTTTTGAGGTGCGGGGTAAGAACCGCACCTACAAACACCGTCTACGCTCCGTCCCAGCGGGACGGTAGGTGGGTAGGAAAATGATCAAATTGGCATCTGTTCCGGAGGAACGGCCCAAAGCAGGGTGATATAAAGTAAGCCAATTACTTAGCCATTGGTTTTTTGCAATCAAGATTTACACATCTGTCCCTTGGCACCTCTTCTGTTCCGCTGGAACAGAGATCAATGTGGATTTTTTTTCTACCCACCTGACGTTCCGCTGGAACGTGGAATACTGAATATAAAAACAACGCAAATATCCATGCCTCAATTCTGGCATTACGCTTATACTGGTGTAACGTAGCCTGAAACGAGGGGAAACAAATACCATTATCCCGACTTCTTATTAGCCTTTTTAGTCTCCGCGGGGTGAAACAGGGTAATAATGAATATTTCGCACTCTTTCTAAACGTTGATAAACAAATATAACAAGGCTGTGTCCGGGGTCCGGCAGAACTCCAGACGAATATACCTGCATATTCACTCCCGCAGGCAATAAACCCCGTTTTAAGCTAAGTACTAACCTGTATTTTGATGTAAAATGTACACGATTAATTTTTTAACCTGCGGCATTGGCTTAAATTAGTATTATAATTACAGCGTTTAATAAAGCCCCGTTTTGAAATCGAATATCCTTTAATGCATGCGTTGCATAGCATTTTTCTTAATTAAAGTTGTGGTGTGTGTGTCACCACCACAATATCATGGCTCGGACCAAGTAGTTTGTTTTAGTGTAGGCAATTGTAAAGTATAGGGCTGCGGGTGTTAGCAGCCCTTTTTTATAACTGGTTGATCACAGACAACGTTTTTTTCACCATTTCTTCATTTACGCCCAGGTGCGTTACAAATCTTACCTGGGTGGCAGAAACGGGAAGCGCATAAATGTCTTTTTCACGTAATGTAGCCGAAAAGCTCTTTGCGGTGTAGGGTTCTCCTAACTCAAAAATAATAATATTGGTTTCCACCGGCAGTATGGATTTTACAAAGTCCTTTTTCAGCAGAGTCTCTGAAATTTGTTTCGCGTGAATATGATCAAGTTCCAACCGCTTGACATGGTGTTCTAACGCATACACGCCGGTAGCTGCCATAAAACCAGCCTGCCGCATTCCACCGCCGAAGACCTTCCTTATTCTTTTGGCCTGTCGGATAAAATCCCTGTTACCGATCAATATGCTGCCAATGGGGCAACCAAGACCCTTATTAAGGCAAATAGAAATTGAGTCGAATGCTGTGCCGTATTGGCGGGTTGTTTCTCCTTTTGCTACCAGGGCATTGAACAACCTTGCTCCATCCAGATGAAGTGGGAGATTGTTAGCTGTACATACCTCTTTTATCTTTTCTATTTCCCCAAAGTCATAACAACTGCCACCTCCGCGGTTAGAAGTATTTTCAAGGCACACCAATGAAGTTCTCGCTTTGTGTACATCGTCAGGATTGATAGCCGCCAATACCTGCCCGGCGGTTATCCTGCCACGGTCTCCCTCAAGCGCCTTTACCTGCGCCGACGAATTGAGTGCAATGCCACCACCTTCGAAAATATAAACATGAGCATTTCTTTCGCATATTACTTCATCTCCTGGTTGTGTATGACATTTAATTGCGACCTGGTTGCTCATGGTACCACTCGCACAATAAAGAGCAGCCTCCTTGCCAAACATTTCAGCAGCCATTTCCTCTAGCCTGTTCACGGTAGGGTCTTCATGAAAAACATCATCACCCACATCAGCGTTCATCATAGCGGTCATCATGCCCGGCGTAGGTTTGGTAAATGTATCGGAGCGGAGGTCGATCATTTTATTGCAATTTTAATGCGAATGTAGGAAACGGCTATCAGCTATCAGCTTTCAGCTGTTGGTAAAAGCAAAATCTTCTAACAAATGCATTATACTAAATGTTAGATATTTAATATGAGAAACGGCTCATAAAAAGGCTATAACGCCTGAAAGCTGAAAGCTGATTGCTGATAGCCTTTTCCAAATTTATGCTGTCTCTTATTAGCAATTTTCCCTAACATTACATAATTTTTTCAACCCGGCATTGCCTGTTTACAATTATAAATATGAAATATAAAAATCTGGCTTTTTGCTTACCCATCTTTATTGTTTTGGCATTATTAACCGGTTGCAGTGGAAAACGCGATGGAAAACCACGCGTGCTGGTGTTTACAAAAACCAGTGGCTTTCATCATTCTTCAATCCCTGCGGGTACAGCAGCTATTCAAAAACTCGGACTTGAAAACAATTTTGACGTTGACACCACCAACAATGCCGCCGTGTTCACAGATTCATTACTGGCTAACTATTCGGCGCTTGTTTTTCTTAATACTACCGGCAATTTATTTGACATCAACCAGCAGGTTGCTTTAGAAAGATATATCCAGGGTGGTGGTGGCTTCATGGGCATCCATGCTGCCGCTGATGCGGAATATGACTGGAGATGGTATGGACGTTTGGTTGGCGGTTATTTTGAAAGTCACCCGAAGATACAGCAGGCTACCCTGAATGTTTTAGATAAAGATAACCCGGCTACCAAACACCTGCCGGCAAAATGGGTTAGAACAGACGAATGGTACAACTACAAGATGCTATCCACAGATACAAAAGTATTAATTACCATAGACGAGAAAAGCTACGAAGGTGGAAAGAACGGCGATACACACCCGATGGCCTGGTACCATGATTACGACGGAGGCAGGTCGTTTTATACAGAATTTGGTCATACCGACGAATCTTATACCGACTCGCTGTACCTGAAACACATCCTGGGTGGCATAGAATACGCCATTGGTGATAACAATGACATTCAATATAAAAAAGCAACCAGCCAGTACCCGCCTGATGAAGACAGGTTCACCAAAACAGTGCTTGCGCAGGGTGTCTTTTTTGAACCTACCGAAATAAGCGTACTGCCAAATCTAGACGTACTGATTAGCCAGCGCCGGGGTGAGATACTGTTGTATAAAAATGAAACCAAACAGGTAAAACAGGTTGGATTTTTAAACGTGTACTGGAAGACGCTCAATGCGAAGAATGTAAATGCGGAAGAAGGATTATTGGGGATTAAGGCTGATCCGGACTTTGCCAAAAATCATTGGGTGTACATATTTTACAGTCCGACTGATACTTCAGTGAACCGCTTGTCGCGTTTTGAATTTATAAATGACACAATCGATTCGAAGACGGAGAAAATAATATTGCAGTTCTATTCACAACGCGAAATTTGCTGTCATACCGGTGGCTCTATTGCCTTTGGTCCGGACAGAACGCTGTTTGTTTCTGCCGGTGACAATTCAACACCGTTTGATGAACCCAACCAGGCATTTACCAGTCGTGGATATGGTCCGCTGGATGACAGGCCGGGGCATACTCAATACGATGCGCGCCGCTCTGCGGGCAACACCAATGACCTGAGAGGAAAGATCATGCGTATAAAAATTAAGGACGATGGCACCTATGATATTCCTGATGGTAACCTCTTCCCTAAAGATTCAAAAAACGCCAGGCCCGAAATATATGTAATGGGTAACAGGAATCCATACCGTATCTCGGTTGATCAGAAAAATGGTTACCTCTACTGGGGGGAGGTAGGTCCCGACTCTGACAAGGACAGCTTTAATACAAGAGGTTCTAAAGGATATGATGAAGTAAACCAGGCACGCAAAGCGGGTTATTTTGGCTGGCCGCTGTTCGTCGGTAATAACTATCCGTATAATGAATTTAATTACGAAACCGGCGCCTATGGTGCACCTTTCGATCCCAAAAAGCCGGTGAATAATTCGCGAAACAACACTGGCATGAAAGAATTGCCTCCTGTGTCCCCGGCATTCATTTGGTATCCTTATGGTGTTTCTCCTGATTTCCCGGATATGGGCAGCGGTGGCAGAACGGCCATGGCGGGACCGGTTTATTACACCGATATGTTCCCGAAAGAAACGAGGTACCCTGACTATTATAACGGCAAACTTTTTATGTACGAATGGATACGTGGCTGGATAAAACCAGTTACCCTGCTGCCTAATGGAGATTTTGACAAGATGGAACCATTCATGGAACATACCAGGTTCGCGGCACCGGAAGATCTTGAAGTTGGTCCGGATGGCAGACTCTATGTGCTTGAATATGGCAGCGGATGGTTTAGTAAAAACGCGGATGCTGGTTTATCAAGGATAGATTATAACGGCGGCAACAGGCCGCCAAAAGTTGGCGCGGTTACCATAAACAAAACCACGGGTTCATTGCCTTTTTCCATCACAGCATCTGTTCTGGCGAAAGATCCTGAAAATGACAAACTCACCTATACCTGGGATCTTGGTAATGGTACCAAAAAGGAAACCAGCGTGCCTACTATCGACTACACCTACACGCAGTCAGGTGATTTTGTTGTTTCGGTGGATGTTTCTGACGACAAAAAAGCTTCTTCGAAAAGTGACTCCAAATCTGTTTATGCCGGCAATGCCGCGCCTGAAGTGGATATTGAACTCAGCTCTAACAAAAGTTTTTATTTCCCTGGCAAACAGGTACTGTATAATGTTAAGGTGAATGATACTGAAGATAAAACCGCCATCAACCCGGACCACCTTCGTGTACTGGCAGACTTTGTAGAAGGAAGGGACAAAGCCGCGGTACCTCCTGGACATTTGACCGTTACTGAGACTGCAATAGGATACAACCTTATGATGGCAGGAGACTGCAAAACCTGTCATAAGGTTAACGAGAAATCCATCGGCCCCTCCTTTACACAAGTGGCTTTGAAATATAACAAGGATCCTAAGGCTTCTGCCTACCTGGTTGATAAAATTAAGAAAGGAGGAGCAGGTGTATGGGGAGAAGTGTCTATGGCTGCACACCCCGACTACACTCCAGGCGAATTGCAGCAGATGGTAAAATATGTGTTATCACTCAGCAGCTCTGCCGAAAACAAAAAATCATTGCCGCAGACTGGCGGCGTCAATGTAACTGCTGCCGACAAAGGCTTTTTATACCTCACCGCCAGTTACACTGATAACGGTGGTTCCGGTGGGTCCAAACCACTTACTGCCAAGAAAACATTGGTACTTCGAAACAGTAAAATGTCCATGCGAGAAGTACGTAGGGTGGTTAATTTCAATAACGTTGATTCTGCTGGAACAAGGTACCTGGTGGTTCCAAAAGGCACGGGCAGCTTCCTGATAGATAGTATTGATCTTACTGGTATTTCGTCGGTACAACTGTCGTTCCAGAGTCCACAGGTGTTAACATACGGTTACACCTTCGAGTTAAGACTGGATAAGCCTGAGGGGACAAAGATAGGGGAGGCGCTGTTTGCACCGGTTTCATCCGGCAAAAAGGCTGCTACGTTAACAATACCGGTGGGTGCCGCCGCGGATGGATCGATGCATTATGTTTTCCTGGTGGCTGTGGCTAAAGACCCGGCGGAAGATGGAAAATTGTGGTTGCAGGGGCTGCAATTCGGGGCCAGATAACTTAATTTTTTGATATCCACAGAGAAATTGGCAGAGGAGGAAGGCAGAGAAACACAGAGGGCCTCTGCGTATCTCTGCCTTCCTCCTCTGGCAATTTCTCTGTGGATATAATAGCACATTCCCAGGCATCTTTTCAGCATATTCTCGTTTACACACATATCCACCATTTGTTAACGTACCATAAAACATCCCTCATTTTAATGTAGGTTTGTCGCCCTATTAAAAACGAGAAAAGTGCGCTTAAAGAGTTTAGAAATAAAAGGATTTAAAAGTTTTGCCGACAAAACAGTCGTGAATTTTGACGAAAACATCACCGGTATCGTTGGGCCGAATGGTTGTGGCAAGAGCAATATTGTCGATAGCATTCGCTGGGTTATCGGCGAGCAAAAAATAAGTCACCTCAGAAGTGAAAATCTTGAGAGTCTTGTCTTCAACGGTTCAAAATCCCGTAGCGCAAGCGGGCTGGCCGAAGTGAGCCTTACCTTTGAAAATAACAGGAACCTGTTGCCTACGGAATTTAACATGGTAACTGTTACCCGCAAATTTTATAAAAGTGGTGAAAGCGAATACAGACTCAATGACGTAAGCTGCCGTCTTAAAGACATTCAGAACCTTTTCATGGATACGGGGATCTCTACCGACAGTTATGCTATTATTGAGCTCGGCATGGTAGACGATATTATTAAAGATAAGGAAAACAGCCGCCGTCGAATGCTGGAACAGGCTGCGGGAATATCAATCTACAAAACCCGGAAAAAAGAGGCCAAACAAAAGCTGGATGCCACCCAGCAGGATCTTGCCCGTATCGAAGATCTATTGTTCGAGATTAACAACCAACTGAAAACGTTGGAAAACCAGTCAAAAAAGGCAGAGAAATACTACGAAATAAAAAAGGAATACCGGGAGATAAGTATTGAACTCGCTAAAGCATCGCTGGAAGGTTTTAACCTTACTTACCGCGATCTTACCACAAAAACCGAAGCTGAAACAAATCATAAAATTGAACTGGAAGCCATCATAGCGAAAGATGAAGCGGCGCTGGAGCAGGAGAAGTTGACTTTCATTGAAAATGAAAAAGCACTGCAGCAACAACAGCACAGTTTTAATGAACTTATCCAGCAATTGCGCTCGAAGGAAAATGAAAAGAACCTGGCATCCCAACGATTGAACTTTCTTCATGAAAAGGAGAACAGTCTGCAGGAATTTTTATTAAAAAGCCAGGGGCAATTGAAAGGATTGGAAGAGAACATTTCAATCACTGAAAAGCAACTGGCAGACGAAAAAGATAAATCCGAGAGCCTGCAGGAACTGCTGGATGAAAAAAAGGAACTAGTTCAAAACAAGCGCGGCGTTTTTGAACAGGAAAGAAAACTGGTAGACTCTCTGAGGAGTGAAAACCTGCAGGTGCAGCGGAGCCAGTTTGAAGCAGAAAAACGGGTAGCCATTGCCGATACCTCTATCCAGAACCTGCAAAGGACCATCAGCCAGGTAGAGGAAGAGAGAGAAACGCGCAACAGCCAGTTAAAGCAGCTGGAAGAGGAAAAGACCACCAAAGAAGAGGAGTTGCAGGGCAAAAAATCCGGCCTTCAGCAGTTACAGCAGCACCACGAAAAAACCAAGGAGCAGATCCTGCAAACGCAAGGCGAATTGGAAAAGCTGCGCCAGCACCTGGCTGAGGCCAACAGGAAACTTGATTCGGAAAAAAATCAGCATGCCCTTTTAAAGAGCCTGATAGATTCTATGGAAGGCTATCCTGAAAGTATAAAATTCCTTCACAAAAATACCAAATGGAACCATACTGCTCCCATTCTTACGGATATAATTTATGTGCAGGAAGAATACAGGGCCGCTGTGGAAAATGTGTTGGAGCCTTACCTGAATTATTATGTAGTTAATAACCTTGAAGAAGGATTGCAGGCTGTTCACCTGCTCGATGCAAATAAAAAAGGCAAGGCGAATTTTTTCCTGCTGGATAAACTCAACGCCGAAGGGGCCAGTTCGCCGGTGCCCCATGTTATACCAGACACAATCCCCGCCATGCAGGTGATTGAAGTGGACGAAAAATACCGCAAGCTGGCGGAAAATTTGCTGGGTAATGTGTTGATCGCCGAGAATGAGGACGCGCTGCTTAACAGCAACGGCTCCGTGGTACTGGAAAAAACAGGTAAATATGTAAAAGGTAAATATTCTCTCTATGGCGGCAGTGTAGGACTGTTTGAAGGTAAAAAGATAGGCCGGGCAAAGAACCTTGAAAAGCTGCATGAAGGCATTGTTGTGCAGGAAGCGATCGTAAACGAAATAAAACAACGCATTCAGAACAAACACAACGAGGTAATAGGTTACAATGAACAGTTAAAGGAGAATGCAATCCGGCAGGCGCAGTCAGAAATAAATGCACTGACAAACCTGAGTTTTTCCTTGCAGAATAAAATGGAGAACCTCCATGCGCAGCAAAGTACTTCCCGCAACCGGTTGGAGGAGATGCAGATATCCCTGGAGCGCACACAGTTCTCCATACAAGGAACGCGGACGGAACTCAGCGGCCTGGTGACGCAGATTGAACAAACGGCCGAGAAGTTGAAAGCTGCCGAGAACAATTATAAAAGCGCTGAAGCGGAATTTACTAATGCCAACATTCAATACAATGAATACAACCTCCAGCTCACCAGGCAGCAGAGCAGGATCAACTCATTGATCCAGGAGTTGGAATTTAAGAACAGGCAGATCCATGAACTGGGCCAGCAGATAGAATCCAACGCCTCACAGTTTAAGCAGGCCAAGGAAAGCATTACAGAAAATGCAGCACTGTTAAATGTGCTGGAAGAAGCAGTGGTAGGTTTCCTGCATCGCAAGGAGGAAGATGAAAGGAAATTAAACGAGGCCGACCAGGCGTATTATAAACTTCGCAGTGCGCTTGGTGAAAAAGAAAGCGAGCTGAGGCATAAAGTTAAACAAAAAGAACAATCCGAACACCTGCTCAGCGAAATCAAAGACAGCATGAACGAATTAAAATTACAACTGGCGGGGATGAAGGAACGTTTACAGGTAGAGTTCAGGATAGATCTTAATGATATTATAGACCAGCCAAGATCCGGCGAAGTACCGGTAGAAGAACTGCAGGAGAAGAGTGACAAGATGAAAAAAAGAATGGAGAACCTGGGTGAAGTAAACCCGACAGCTATCGAAGCTTTCCAGGAGATGAAGAAAAGATACGAGTTCATACTCGAACAAAAGAACGACCTGGTAACCGCAAAGGAAAGCTTGTTGCAAACAATTTCCGAAGTAGAAACGACGGCTAACTTGCAGTTCCTGGATACTTTCAACAAGGTAAGGGAGAATTTTAAAAAAGTATTTAAGGCTTTGTTTACGGAGGAAGATACGGCTGATATGGTACTTGAAAATCCTGAAGACCTTGCGGAGACGGGGATCGACATCATCGCGAAACCAAAGGGTAAAAGGCCTTCTTCCATCAACCAGCTTAGTGGTGGTGAGAAAACGCTGACGGCTACAGCATTGTTATTTGCCATCTACCTGATCAAACCGGCGCCATTCTGCATATTGGATGAAGTAGATGCTCCGCTGGATGATGCCAACGTTACCAAGTTCACGCAGATGATCCGTAAGTTTAGTGATGAGAGCCAGTTTATAATTGTTACGCATAACAAAATGACGATGAGCTGCGTGGACGTTATTTATGGAGTTACCATGCAGGAGCCGGGAGTGAGTAAATTGGTGCCTGTTGATTTCCGGGGGCTCAACTAAGCAAAGATTACTTTAACCGCATAGGGGGGCGCCAAGAGGAAGCGCAAAGGTGCGCAAAGTTAATTTCTCTGCGTTCCTTCGCGCTTCCTCTCTGCGTCCTCTGCGGTTAAAAAAAAGCCGTAAACTATTGCTTCTCAAATACAAGCATAGGGTACTCCCCCTTAAGTCCGCAAAGCTCCGGCTCTTTCTCTTCTTTCTCATAAACCCACTTCAAAATCTCCTTTCCAAATAACCAGGAATGAATATAATACCGCATGAAGTGCACGCTCAACGACCGCCAGACTTTTAATTCGTAAGGCGGGAGGTTAGCCTGGAAATGGCCAGGTTTGTGTGCATAAAAATACAATCGCCTTTCAGCGCCTTTTGTTCCGGCAACCTTACTAACGCCATCGAGTAAACGATTTTTTAAAAATACCGCCCCCCGGAATGGCAACATCCATATATTCATCCAGGAAGAATGTTTAAACCAATCGTACACTACAACACCTTTGCCATGCCTTGCCAGCACGCGGTACAATTCACGAACAGCAGTAACCTGCTCATCTTTGGGAATATGATATACGGTGTTTAACGAAACGAATCCATCCATAACGCCGTCTTTAAAGGGCATGTTTGTCATGTCGCCAAGGATGCAGATGCCTTTGTCGCGCAGTTTTTTGCTGGCCTCAGAAAGTGCGCTGAAAGAAAAATCGAGGCAAACCCTGTATGTGTAGTTAGCAGAATATTGTAAGTATTCAGGGTATTGCAATGCACCGGAAGCCGCATCCAGCATGTATTTACCAGAGGGGCGCAGGTGCCTGGCCACCCGGGCGTGGCATTTTTTCAGGTAGTCTTTGGATACGTCCCGAAGGTCTTCATAAATAACAGCATCAGTGTAATTTCCCTGCTCGTTTGCCGACCATCCTTTTTCATCGTAAAACCTTTTAACCTTTTGTTTGTCTGCACTGATCAGTTCTTTTATGATGTTATCACGGTTATCAATAATCGCCAGGTCATTGAGTAGAATTATGATAGTGTTGATTATAGGATAGACATAATTACCGTTCAAAGATATCAATCCATGCTGGATGATGCCTGCATATGGCTGTCCGTCAGCAAGCCACAGTTCTTGGTGTGATGATTTGTTTTGCAGGACTTTAATCTCTTCACTTTCGAGGATGCGCAAATCATTTCCTGTTATCGGGCATTTCAAAATTGATATCCATTCCATTAATTATACGTATTTGGGGTGGTAATTATGGCAGATTGGTTTTAACTACATACGTTTGTTAGCGCTGTTTGTTGCGCAGTTCGGGCACGAGTTTAGCGATCCTGCCGCTGCTGCCTGCAAGAAAAACAGAAGCGCCTTTTTTAGCTTTCCGGCAAACATGAAAACCTTCACTTGAAATAAGTATCCAGTTCATACCCGCATCTGAAGAGATATCTACACCAGAAGTGCCGCAGGTAACCAGTTGAGCTTGCGTTATGAATTCCACGCAGGAACGATAGCCATGAGGTGGCGCAACGGGTGACCGCCAGTTCATACCACCATCAATTGAAATAAAACAATTTTTGGTGCTAACGGAATCAACAGCATAGTTGCCACCAACAACTACTATATAACTCCTTTCTTTGGGCGCACCATCGCCACGAACGGCGAAGGAATTGGCGCCGTTAGAACTTGTTCCCTCAACGAACGGTAGGTTTACAGCTATCCTTCCAGACAGGTAGCGGGAGCGCTTCCCCCCGCTGACGAAACTGGCTTCACCCGTACCGTTGATCCGGATATTGGTTCCGCTGGAGGCAAAAAAGGCCTCACCACTATCCGCAACCGGGCGATTACCCGAACTAAGTTCAGTCCAGGTTTCCCCCTCGTTGGAACTCGTAGCAATAAAGAATTTTCCATCCACGGGGTCGCCAACAACATTACCACTCTTCCTGTTGTAGAATTCCATGGCATCCAGGAACATGCCTTTGTTTTTATTTTCATATACTGTTTTCCAGGTAATTCCACCATCGGTAGTTTTTAGTATATTGGCGGGCTCCGCGATGGCCATAATGATGGCTGTGTTTTTGTCGAAAGCCTCGATATCGCGAAAGTCTCTTTTTTCAAAGTTTTTAACGGTGATCCATTTCCAGCTTTTACCACTGTTTAGCGATCTGCCCACCTGGCCGTTGCTGCCGCTTACCCATATTACTTTGTCGTTTACAACACTCAGCCCGCGAATGGATGTGTTGTTACCCATTGTAAGCAGCTCCACATGCTGTGCTTTGGATAAACAGTATAATTGCAATAGGAGGGAGAGTAGCAGGAAATTTCTCATGTTAATCTTTCAGCATTCCGTCCCCAGCATTCAGTTGGGGCTCAAAATTATTATCAAAAATAAGTCTTAAGTTATAGTTTGTACATCAATATAACTGCATAATGATCAACCATCATTTACCATTCAAATTGCGGATGATACTGATTGTTAAGGCTACGATAATAGTATTAAATAAAAATACAATAATATCATGTAACAAAGCAAGGTGCCGGATCCTGCGCTCAGAAATGGTCACACGGAAACCTGGAATGTCATCCCGATTACAAAGGAAAAGTAGGCAAAATCTCGATAGTCGGGGTTGTTTTGATTAGGGAAATTAAGCCCTCCAATTCAACTGCCTTTCTCCTCGTCCTCATTATAATAAAGATGCGCATAACGCAGGGTGAATATGCTGTGGAGCAATATCCAGGATAAAGCTACACTGCCCATGGAGAAGACTCCGTGCAGGTCTGTGTTAATAAGGCTGGAACTGTTGTTTTTTAGTGGCAATACGATACCACAAAGACTGGTGAGAACCGACACCAACACGATAAAAAAAATGACTTTCCAGCGCTCATCTTCTCGTTGTGCAAGCGACTTGATGTTGTTCCTGGGAACATTAAAAAATAACTATCCAGATCATGATGACGAGCAATAGGCTGAAAACATTCCAGCTCATCAGGAAGAAGCTATCAGCTATGGGCTTGCACCGTGAACTTTTTTGTAGGTTGGAGAATGACGCAGGAACGAAAAAATTGTTCCCTAATGGTCTTTTTAATTTAATTTTTACCAAATTTTCGTCGTTGCCGTTAAAGCAGCCAGCCGCAGGCGGGCGACAACGGCTGATAGCTGATAGCTGATAGCAGATAGCTGACGGCTGACCGCTAATTGTTACACAGGATCGGTACAAAAAAATATGGGTCGATGGAATAATGTTTTTCAATGACCACTGGAAAGGTGCAAAGCTCAATACGAAGAGATGAAGACCCCGGCCTTATCTGCCAGAGATGCAATTTCTTGCCTGAAGACGGCCGTTCAATGGTACCCGGCAACAGTTTATCAAGGAAGCCATTCCAGCAGGCCTCTTCCAGTTGTTCCGTGTTGGAAAGCTTAATATTGTTGTAAGATTTGTTGTTTTTTGCCAACTGCCGGCGCGAGATTTTTGTAGTGGTAACAAGTAGTATTTCCTGTTGCAGAAATCTGGGGTTCATAACATTAGGTATAAATCAAATTATAAATAAGTAAGTCGGCGGTTAATCAATAATCCGATAGTGCTGTTTAATTAAAGCAGATTAAGTAGGATATGAAAGTGTAAGAGACTTGTACCATGATAGCGGAAAGCAGATTTAAATTGTTATCTCTAGTTCAAAAGCAGCAACTTCAAGCAGCATATATCCGCGCAAATGATCCTTATTCTTTGATGTAAAAATACGGTATGTGCTGCTTGCAGTCAAGCGTATTTTTACCTGACTTAAGGGTAATCTGGAGTTTTTTTAAGGGTTTAAAAAGCGGCGGTAGTTTAATCCACTTACCCTGATTTAGTGGGGGCACATAGCCGGTTTCTTCCTAAAAGTATAACGAAAAACTCCGTATTCGGGCAATTATATATCCACAATTAAGTTATAGTTTGTAATTGGCATAATATTCGTTCAACGTCGGGAGTTAAATTTTCCTCCGTATTATCATCACTCATCTGATTACTTTATGAAAACTCGTAATAAGGTTGCCTCCGGCTGCTTATGGGTAGCGCTTTGTCTTTTATTCAGTGTTAACGGCCTGTTGGCCCAGGTGCAAACGGCCCGTTTTATTTCGATGGTCCCAAATTCGAAAGCATTTTACGAATACCTTCCCCAAAATTATAATAGTGAGTCACAGACCTACCCGTTGATGGTATTTTTACATGGGGTGAGTGAGTTAGGAAATGGAACTGCCAGTTCGCTGACTACCGTTCTTCGTAACGGGCCTCCCAAATACATCAGTGAAGGAGCCTTTCCTGTGTCTTTTACAGTAAACGGGCAAGTTTTTAAGTTTATCGTTATTTCACCGCAATTTGTTGGATGGCCCTCTGCAGCGGATGTTCAGGGAGTTATTGATTACGCTGTAAGAACCTACCGGGTTAACACTAATAGGATATACCTGACAGGTCTCAGCATGGGTGGAGGGGTAACCTGGGACTATGCAAGTGCCGGTTCAGCTTTTGCAAACCGGTTAGCAGCTTTGTTGCCCGTATGTGGTGCTTCCGGACCAACACCACAAAAAGCACAGGTAATAGCGTCTGCCAATTTACCTGTTTGGGCAACGCATAACCAGTACGATGAAACCGTTACGGTTTCCAATACGAACGGTTTTGTGGATGCAATCAATTCATCTAATCCCAGGCCAACGGTGCTCGCCAAAAAAACAATTTTCGCGGCAAGCGGACATGACGCGTGGAGCACAACTTATGTTCCCAGCTTTAGGGAAAACAACCTTAATGTGTATGAATGGATGTTACAATACCAACGCGGGGGCACACAGCCTGTTAACCAGGCGCCCTATGCAAATGCAGGATCCGACATTACAATAACGTTACCCACCAGCAGTGTAACGCTGACGGGTAGCGGAACTGATCCTGATGGCAACATCACAAGTTATAACTGGAGCAAGATCTCGGGCCCATCGCAGTTCACGATCAGTAACAGTACTGTCGCCAACCCCTCCGTCAGTAACCTGGTGGAAGGAAATTATACCTTCCGTCTGACCGTTACCGATAATGGCAACGCTACGGGGTATGATGATGTGAACCTAAAAGTAAATGCGGCTCCCGCCTCTGCGGTAGCCATACCAGCGAAAATTGAAGCGGAGAATTATACAGCCATGTCTGGTATCCAGACAGAAAATACTTCCGATGCAGGTGCTGGAAGAAATGTTGGTTTTATAGACACCGGAGATTGGATGGATTATGCAGTAAGTGTTGGAACCGCCGGCAACTTTACCGTCAACTTCAGGGTGGCTTCTCCGTACGCCAACCAGCAGTTGCAATTAAGAAATTCATCAGGAACAGTGCTTGCAACCGTTAGTGTTCCGCAGACTGGTCTCTTCCAATCCTGGTCAACGGTAAGTGCACTGGTGAATTTGCCAGCGGGCACCCAAACATTACGTGTTTATGCAGGTAATGGTGGATGGAACATTAACTGGCTGGAATTTTTAGCAATAGCAGGCGCCCCGGTTGGTGCACAGATACCTGGAAAAATTGAAGCGGAAAACTACAACGCCATGAGCGGGGTGCAGACAGAAACCACCTCTGACGCCGGCGCCGGAAGAAATGTTGGCTTTATTGATACTGGCGACTGGATGGATTACAACGCTAATGTTATCACGGCCGGGTCCTTCACGGTTAATTTCCGTGTAGCTTCTCCTTACGCCAACCAGCAGTTGCAGTTAAGAAATTCGTCAGGTGCAATACTCGCTACCGTTAGTGTACCTCAGTCGGGTTCTTTTCAAACCTGGGTTACCGTTTCAGCGTCTGTTATCTTACCGGCAGGGAATCAAACGTTGCGGATTTATTCCGGTACCAGCGGTTGGAACATTAACTGGATTGAATTCCTATCAGGCTCATCGGCAATAGGTACTCCCATCCCGGCAAAACTAGAGGCTGAAAATTACGATGCCATGAGTGGGATTCTTGTTGAGAACACTACAGATGGTGGATCAGGAAAAAATGTTGGCTTCATCGACACAGGCGACTGGATGGATTATAAGGTATCAGTATCCAATGCAGGAAGCTTTACCATTAATATAAGAATAGCTTCTCCTTATGCGAACCAGCAATTACAGATAAGAAATTCTTCGGGCTCCGTGCTTAGCACTGTGAGCCTACCACAGACCGGTTCATATCAAACATGGGCAACCGTTAGTGGCACCGTAACGTTGCCTGCGGGCAACCAGACTTTAAGGATATATTCAGGCAATGGTGGCTGGAACATCAACTGGATAGAGTTCTTTTCCAGTTCAACACCAACCGGTGTAAATATACCCGCCAAAATAGAGGCAGAAAATTATGATGCCATGAGTGGTGTGATAGCTGAAACAACTTACGACGCGGGGGGTGGAAAAAATGTTGGTTTTGTGGATACAGGTGACTGGATGGATTATAAGGTAAATGCATCTACTGCGGCGAGTTTTGTGGTTAGTTTCAGAATAGCTTCTCCTTATGCAAACCAACAGTTACAGTTACGAAATTCATCAGGTACGGTACTGGCAACCGTTAATGTTCCGCAAACAGGCGCCTTCCAGAACTGGTCAACGGTAACAGCTACCGTGTCATTGCCGGCTGGCAACCAGACCGTTAGGATATATTCTGCAAATGGCGGATGGAACATCAATTGGGTGCAGTTCACTTTGTCTGGAACAGGGGTTAATGCTGCGGGTCTGTCCAACGAAAGTGCAACAGGCAGTGTTGAACAGGATATCCTTTTGAATGAAAAGCAGGTTTTCTCAATCTATCCTAACCCGGTAAAAAATAATTTTTCCATGCAGATGAATAACGGTCACCTGGGAACGATAAACATTAAGATCGCTGATCAGTCAGGTAAGATCATTAAGACATTCAAGTTTGAGAAGAGCCAGGAAGCAGCCCAGCTTAATCTGTCGGCAAATGAGTTGCCTGCGGGAATATATTTCCTAAAGGTGCAGATTGGTAACTGGAGTGATTCGAGGAAGTTGATAAAGTTGTAAGCTGCTATGGCGACTGTTTGTAATGCGAAGCAGTTGCCTGCTTTTGTAGCTCTGATTACTATGTACGGTAAAAAAACACTTACTAACCGACTTTATTCTTCTTTGCAGTAATGGCATGTTCGGGTAGCTAAAACGGAAAAACCGGCTCTAATGAAACAGTGGATACTCTTTGGTAAGCGCGATTAATTCCACCATGTTGTTTACATTAAGCTTTTTGAAAATGCGGAATTTGTGCGTAGAGATGGTGGAAAGTTGAAGGTTCAATAATCCGCTCATTTCCTTGGTCGTTTTTCCCTGGATCAGGTAAGCCAGAATGTCCAACTCTTTGTTAGATAACCTGCTGAAAGGGTTGTCAAAGGGGGGCGTGTCTTCCCTGTCTTGACCGCTTACATGCTCGGCTGCATACACTTTTCCCTGTAGCACCACATTAACCGCTTTTAACAACTCGGTATTCGGAGCTTCTTTAGATAAAAATCCCCTAACACCAGCCTTCAACAGTTTGGTACCGTAAATTTTTTCCGTGGCCATGCTGTATATTAAGATCTTAAGGTTCTCATCCCTGGCTAACAGGTTGCTGATAATACTGAAGGTGTCGGTATTAGGCATCTGAAAGTCCAGGATGAGCAAATCGTAGTGGAATAGTTTTATTCTTTCCACCAGGTCGTTGCCATTCTCGGCCTCGTCAATTGTTACGTCCGGATAATCTCCTTCGAGCATCAGCTTTAATCCCATGCGTACAATTGAATGATCATCAGCAACTATAAATCTCATCATCACAATAAATTTAGGAGAAATATTCGGTTATTTTGTTACTCGCTTCCTCTACTCCGTAGAAAGAGGGCATTAATCTTCATACATATTTAAAATCCTTGCTGCAGTAAATGGCTCTTTATTCCTGCCCTACCGTCAATCAATATGCGCAGTAACCGCCTGGGCTCCGTGTCTTGTTGACGGTCCAAAATTTATTACCTGGTGATTGAATCATTAGGCTCAGCGAAGGAGATGAATCCTCCAGTAAGTCCAACAAGTCCTTACGGGAATTATCAACAACAGTCGGAATTTTTTTCTGGGAGTCTGCTTTCGGGTTTAGGCTATAAAAAAATATATGCCCGGTTAATGAGACAAATAGCAAAGGAACTGATAAAGAATTTTTCACAACTGAATTTTTTATGTACTTACAGAAAGGGTACACGGAAAAGAGAAGTTATAAAGACGGACGGAACAGTAATAATATTCCCGCAGCACAGATTCGGTCGCTGTTTAACCAAATTTAAAGAATATTTTATCATCTCCAGATGTCAACACCTCGAATGTGGTAACTTTCGAAGTAATTCTACAATATTGTTCTTGATAAAACCGGTAAATGACAACAAACATAAATTTGACACTGTAGCAAGACTTTGTATTTTTAACCCTTCTGATTACTCTTATGAACAATTGTTTAAAGCGCAAAAGCGATACGATATTGTTTGATATCAGTGCTTTCCAGCCCTTAGCTTTTTCATGTTCGAATTGTCTTAAACTTTTTGTAACGCCCTTCTGCTGTGCAACTGTTCTTCTGATGGGCTTTCAATTCGTATTCTCTGATATTAGTGCCCAGCAGCCTTACAGTCTTATTCATTATAATGAAGACGTTTTGCCTCAAACATCCATTGGAAATATCCAGCAAGACGGTGATGGTTACTTATGGATGAGCACTCAATTTGGCATTGTTCGCTTTGACGGGGAAAGGTTTCGTGTCTTTACTACCGAGAATCTGCAGGGACTTACCTCCAACCGGATACGGTTATGCGCAAAAGGTCCGGATAAGTCTATTTATTTTGTAGATGAAAATAATGTTATCGTCAGGGTTAAATCTCCTAATCAGTTTGAAACGGTTACCTTATCTGATGCCCTTAAAGAGTCGAAGCCGTTGTATACGACTGAAAGCAATAACGACTTTGCATTTTTACAATTTGATACAAAAGCTGGTTACAAGCAGCTAGCGAGCTCCTTACAATTGGATCCAAACAGGGAGCTGCTGAAATCCTACGCAATAACTGAAAACGAAGGGTATATATTTTACCTTGACTTGCAACAGAAAATAAGAATCTGCTATTATAACGGGAGGAATTATGCTTCCAGCATCCAAAGTGATTCGTTCCGGCCGAGACATACTTTTAAGCTTAATAACCGCATTTTTAGTCAGCTAAGTTCTACGCAGGCACAGCTATTAAAAGAGGAGGATCAAAAGGTACCTATTAAGGTTTCTGGCTTGCCATCCCGATTCAATGAGGCCTTTAAAGAGAAAGCCGTTGTGCTGTTTTCAAATGAAACTGGTGCTTTCTTTTACTCTTCCGGTAACCTGTACCAGTACGAATTCAGGGATAGTTCGCTCGTGACCACCCTTGTTTTTGAAAATTTACCTTGTGCCGCTGTAGTTGATGTGATGAAGGAAAGAGCTACGGGTGATTTCCTGATCAGCACCAAAAGCAACGGTTTTTATCGCATTAAAAAAAAGCAATTTGATGTCATTAATTTAACTGGTTTAAACAAAGTGACATCGGAGGCAAGTTCCAATTTTAACAGCAACATTGTATATGCACTGGCCCTTTGGGACCCGAAACATATATTTTGCACCAGCTATATTACGCCAATTAAAGGTGCTGGAGTTCCTCGGAATTTCGATCCTTCCAACAAAGCACGTTTCAATTATTTCTTCATGCATTCCAAAGACGACGATGAAGTGTGGCTTAACTTTGACACCAGTATTCAAAGCTTTAATAAAAAGACTGGAGTTTATAGCATGGTTGCAAATATTTTTGACCCCAGAAAAGCAATCGAATTCTCCAGTGGGGCAACGGTTATTGTGGCCGGACACAGCATCGAAATCCTGGAACATGGCAGGATTAAGGAATTGCTTAAAACTACTAACTTGTATTTGAATACAGCTGAGAAGCTTACAGAAGATTGCATACTGCTGGGAACGAATACTGGTCTATGTTATTTTTACCCTGCTCCAGGTAAGTTAGATGTTGTGCCGTACAAAGAGACGCTGAACATACGATCTATTTTTAAGGATAGAGCTGGGCGCGTTTGGTTTACTACCTATGGTCAGGGACTGTTTTATCTGTCAGGCAATGCTATCATTCCAATACCCCTGGACAATGCTGGTTATCTTGCAATTGGTCATACAATTTCAGAAGATAACAGCGGCAACTTCTGGGTATCTACCAACCATGGATTGTTTAAGCTGGCCTATACATCCCTGTTAGCTGTAATCAGGGGCAAGAGCAGCAAGCTGTTTTATACCTATTTTGATAAAACAGATGGCTTTAATACCAATGAGTTCAATGGGGGATGCTATCCTTCCTCTGCCTATCAAAAAGAAACCGGCCTGCTGTTCTTACCTTCTATGGATGGCATCGTTAAGTTTAATCCGGATTCGATAAAAAGCGTAGACAGCAACGGATCTATTTTCTTTGATGAAATTGTACAGAATGATACTGCGAAAATTTATCATGTAACCAACAAAATTGCTTTTCCCAGCCAAACGTCAACCCTTCGTTTAAACTTTTCCTCACCATATTACGGGCACGTGGAGAACATTAAATTCTCCTATGCCTTGAGCAATGAATCAAACCGTTGGACAGACATTAAAGGTGACCGCAGCATTGTTTTGAGCAACCTGCCCGGCGGCAGTTATACCCTGCTGATTAAAAAGGAAGATGCCACCAATGCGCCCATCCTGGCCAGTTTTTACTTTGAAATTGAAAAAAAGTTCTCTGAAACAGTACTATTCAAGCTTTTGCTTTTGGCTGGGGTGATAGGCCTTGTATATCTCTATTTCGGGGCCCGCCTGCGGTATTTAGTTAATGAAAGAAAAAGACTGGAAAAAGAGGTTTTGGCCAGAACGGCAGACCAGTTAAGCCTGATCGATCAGCTAAAAAACAACATCTCCCAATTGAAGCAACTGCAATTGGAGAAGGAGCAGATGATAGAACACAAGGAAAAGGTAATCGCGATTCTAATTCATGACATTAAATCACCACTCTATTTTTTAAACACCGTTGCCGCTCACCTGAATAAGGGGCTGGAGTTAAACGCACCAGGAAAAAACAAGCAGATAGCAAACGAGATCTCTATCAGCCTCAACCGGCTATACATATTTACCCAGGATTTCGCCATCTGGCTCGAAGCTTCCCGCCCAGGATACATACAAACGCAGGAAACAGTGGATTTGGAAAAAGTAGTTGAAGAAGCGTTGACCATCTACAAAGAAATCATCGAGAAAAAAGACATCACCGTCAGGCAAACTATTGAGGGCATTTCTGTATTCGGAGATGCGCCAATGATCAAGTCGGTTATCCGTAACCTAATCGACAATGCCGTTAAAAACACAGTGTCTGGTCAGCTTTTCATTAATGCCAAATGCCCGCACAGTGAACAAAGCTGTGAAATCATTATTGCCGATGAAGGCAAAGGGATGTCAGGAGAAGATCTGGCAGCCTTAAATAATTACTTTCAATTTCCTGATGATGTACAGGATTTTTCAGCCTCAGGATTTGGACATAAAATTATACGGGATTTTCTTTTGAAAATGGGTGGAGACATTAGCTACGCCCATAATAATCCATCTGGAGTTATTGTAAACCTAAAACTACCCGTGATATTGAAAACGGTAGAAGTGACTAAAACTTTTTTAAGGCTTTAGTTTTGCTGATGATCCTTATTTTTTCTCCTGCCTAGAAGATTATTACGGGATTTGCTGCGAGTAAATCATCCAGGTTTAAACTTTATCAGCTGGTACAGCAGCAAGCACCAAGTCAGGTTCTTTCCGGACAGACCGGGCAGCATCTGCATCATACCATTCATGCATTCTGGGGGAGACCTGCTTCATGCTCATTCCTTCTGCTCTCCACGCTTTCACCAGGATAAAAATGGCTTCAGGAAGTGCCCCCGGCAAGCAAGTTCCTGCTGATTGTTGTAAGCAGACAAGATTAAAGAAGTTGCTACCTGGGCATAAGAAGGACAACGACAATACAACTCACCATCCTTTGCATCATTTGGACCCTCCAGGCGGAAAGTTGGATATAATACTTAAAGCTTCAGCGTTTTCTCCATCTATCTTTTTTATTATTGTAATATCACCTGTTGTCTCAAGTACCACAACATCTAGATCTTCCACCTGTGTAATTCCATTACTTCTTGCCGCAGCAAATAATTCATCTTTGGTTATTCTTTCCTTTTTCATAACATCATACAAGATTTCACCTTTATAAACGATCAAAGTTGGTTTGTTGGTAACAATGTACTTAACTACTTCAAATTTTGTAGATAGTGTTGTTATTAGGAACTGAAGAAATATTAAAGTTAGAAAAACCAGCGCGCCATCGGTTAACGCAACATTTTTGTTTAAAGAAACGGTAGCCAGGCACGACCCTAACGCAACAGTTACTATAAAATCAAAAGCATTCATCTTTGATAACGTTCGTTTCCCCGATAAGCGCAAAAACAATATAAGGCACACATAGGCAAGTATAGTGATTACAAAAGTTCTTATAATGCTCTCCCAGCTATCAAAAAATATGTTTTTCATGTTGTATGTTTCGCTTAATTTATTCAATAAATGTGCCGTCAGTTTTCTATTATGTTCTGAATATCAAACTGCAAAACGCGTAGTCACTTTTTATCTGCCCATGCCTTAAAACCGGTAATCATAACGGGAACGGTTTTTCCACGATTTAATCACTGATATTATGTGAATTATACAAAAGCGCATGTTATCAACCACGTTATCCCCGAATGCTTATTGTTTAAGAACTTTTGGAAAGTAACTAAGAAGGTATGGGGTATGAGGTATCGGGTATGAGCGAAGAAAGCTTATGCATTGCCGTGTAATTGTGATTTGCCTGAACAACAGCTCCAGGCTCTTTAAGTAAGTGTCATCCATTTTGGTTCTCTTGGGGTTCTAAAAGGCTTATCTTTTATTGTATCTACATCTTTTTTAAAAATCAAAGCAGTACCTTGGGCTTAAAGATGGCAAATGAGATGTGGATGAAAGCAATGCATCGCAAACTTGATAATGCTATGAACCAATGCTTTTGACCTACGGAACAAATGTAAAAGGCCTGAAAAGCAGGGTTTCCAGGCTTTGATACGGAATAAACAAATATATATGAGTAAGCTAAGCGTAAGGGGGCTATGGCAAGTTTTAAAAGATGCGGGCGCCGGTTTTGGCAAGCATAAA
>JBBPYM010000263.1:0-5820 GCA_038199905.1 Chitinophagales bacterium
AAGGAAAGCGTTCAATTATTCTATTTAGAAAAGAAATGCTACAAAGAAGTTTCCGGCATCATGAATAAGGACATTAATAAAGTAAGAAGCCTGATTCAAAATGGCAAAAGAAATCTAAAGATCTGTATGGAAACAAATTCGAATTTAAAAAACTAATCACTGACTTTTTGAACAAGCCTGGTAACGATAAAACAATATTTAATGCCGCAGATATTCAGTTATACCTGGACGGACAAATGTCTGCAAAGGATATGCACCAGTTCGAAATGGCGGCCATGGAAGATCCATTCTTGGCTGATGCCATTGAGGGTTATCGAGATAAGAAATCCCGCGGAGAAAGGAATACGACCGCAGACCTCCATGAATTGCAGGGCAGGTTGGAAAACACAAAAGGAACATCTTCCCAAAAAACCATTGCCTTATTTCCACGACAGTTATTGAAAATTGCAGCTATCCTTATACTGATTGCAGGGCCGGCTATACTGGTTTATTTCGTTGTGAATAATACCAATAACGCGAAAACCTCCATCGTTACAAATGAAAAAGTAGAGCAGGAAATTTATCAGCCCCATAATAGCAAATCAGACACAATAGCGGTTGCTGACTTAGCCAAAAAAGAGTTACCTGTTATAAGTTCCAATGAAAAAAGTCGTAAATCCTTACCGTCCAAAATTAGTGATCTTGCTCAAAGCACTTTTCCTTCACCGTCAACTGATAAAGAGGCAGCCACCGCTACCAACAATGCTTTAGCACCACTGATAACCAAGAACGAAACGGCCGCAAGATCCGACCGGGAATTACAAAAACAATCGCCTCATTTTGAAGTGAATCAACAACCAGATCGGTTAACAATTTATAAGGGCAAAGTAGTTGACGATAGTAACAAGCCAATAGAAAATGCTTCGATCTCCCTATTATCTGAGCCTGGCCAACCAAGCGTCACTACCGATACGGGCGGCCACTTTCAAATTGCCACGCGAGATTCAATTGCCTCAATAGTGGTCGATGGTGTAGGCTACCAAGCGGTTCAAACACAACTTCAAAATATCATCCAGGGAACGGAGATAACACTCAGGCCAGCCGGCAACACACCAAAAGAATCTGTTGTAATCGGTTATGGTGCACAGAAAAAAAAGGCTGCGGAGACTGAAGGTGATGTTGAACCAGTATTGGGCTTTCCGGCATTTTATGAATACATTAACAAGAACAAAAAAGCTGATAGCTTGTCACGAGGTAAAGTTATTATCTCCTTTATTATAAACAATGAGGGAAGACCGAACAACTTCAATATTGAAAAATCATTGTCGAAAGCAAGGGATCAAGAAGCTATTAGCCTGATCAAAAATGGCCCCGCCTGGAAAGTATTAAACAGTAAAAAACCAAAAGTCACGTTAACCATTCATTTCTAATGTTATAATGCATTAAATGACGCATGAGCTATCAGCTAGAACGCCTTGTGCCAGACTGATATGTCATTTAGTTTTGCGGAAAACTTATAACTGTTGTTTTATAAACTCCAGTAACGAAAACAATGTTTGCGCCAAATCTCAAGGTAAAAGCTGTAGCTGATAGCTGATAGCCGAAGGCTGATCGCTAGTGCGCAATAACATAATTAACTTAACACTAAGTAGCAATCAATTTTTTGCTTCGGAGTATTAAAGTACTTTTGTTGCTAAAACTGATAAAACATGAAGAAAATTTTCATTACGTTGCTTGCTGTAGTTGTTACTTATTCATTCTCGTTCGCACAGTTAAAAACGCCTGCACCTAGTCCTGCGCAAACTATCAAACAGGATTTTGGCTTATCAGATATCGAATTGTCGTATTCTCGACCAGGCAAAAAAGACAGAAAAGTTATTGGTGATCTTGTACCCTTTGGAGCAATATGGAGAACGGGTGCAAACCAGGCTACAACGCTAACTTTCGGTGATGATGTAATAATTGGCGGCAAAACCGTACCTGCAGGTAAATATGGTTTATTAACCATCCCGGGTAAAGACAATTGGACTTTTATTATCACAAAGCAGACTAATGTTACCAGTCCGGATGCCTACAAAATGGAAAATGATGTTGCGCGGGTATCCGCAAAGCCCATGAAGATGACTAACATGATTGAAACATTTACCATCGTGTTCGCCAATGTAAAAGCTTCGAGCTGCGATCTCCAGGTAATGTGGGAAAACACAGTTGTTACGCTGCCGATAAAGACAGATGTAGACAAAAAAGTGATGAGCCAAATCACCGAAGCAATGAAAGCAGACAAGCCGCCTTATTTTGCCGCAGCAAGTTACTATTTTGATAATGGTAAGGATATGAAACAGGCAAAAGATTGGGCGACAAAGGCTGTTGACGGTGACCCTAAGGCATTTTATATGGTTCACCTGCTCGCCAAGATTCAGGCAAAGTTAGGTGACAAAACAGGTGCTGTTACTACCGCAAAAAAGTCAATTGAACTGGCCAAAGAAGCGAAAAATAATGATTATGTTAAGCTGAATGAAAAATTGATCGCTGGATTAAAATAACTGTTTATAATTATACAAGGCATAGCTTTCGAAGAGTGGAAAATCGGAAGCTGTGCCTTGTTATAAATCTTAGGTGGCAGATTTTAACCCCTCTTCTCATATGTCCAACATCAAAATCGCCATTTACTTTTAAAATGGTATCAAAACTCATCAACGTCCTCAGGCTCCATTTTATTATTTTTCCGTTTGAACAACGAAGTATCAAATTTGCCAAAGCGCCAGCTAAAATGAATCCTGAAATACTGCGGATCGCGCAACCGGTAAGAGTTTTGCCTAAAGTATGCTGATTCGGAATAAATGTTGTTTGCATCAGACCTGAATATATCACTCACATGGAGGATAACGGAAGCCTTTTTGTTTTTAAGAAAATCATATCTTACTGCAGCATCCACCTCCAGGCGAGGTCTTATAAAACCCTGGGCGGTAGCCTGAGGCTGACCCCAGCTTGTAGCGCCTCCCTTGCCCGGACCGTTCTTACCACCGCCCTGTGGTAAAAGTCTTTTAGAACTATACTCACTGCTTACTTCAAATGAAAAATTTCCTGGCAACTTAACCGTGTTGTTTAACTTGCTAAACCAACTATAAATACTTTTCAGATTGATGGAAGTTGAATTATTAAGATCTATTCTTGTTGTAAAAAAATTGAGGTTGCTTGTAAGTTCCCACCATTTCGTTATTGACTGTCGATAAATTAGTTCCAGGCCTCCCGTATAACTTGAATTTGCATTGATAAAGGTGTTTATGATATCTTCTTTGCCGGTCACGGGGTTTTGATATCGCTCCTGGTAACGGGTGATCAACTGATCGGTATATTTGTAATACAGTGAAGCCATGAATATATTCTTACCTGAAAAAGATTTCTCATAAGCCAGTTCTGCCGAATAGGTGAACTCAGGTTTAAGATCAGCGTTACCCCTGCTTAAATTAAGCGAATCGGAATAATCTGTGAAAGGAAAAAGCTGCCCGAAATCAGGCCGGTTGATCCTTCTTGTAATACTAAATTGCAGTTGCTGGTCCTTGCCAAGATCCTGCGAAAGAAACATACTTGGAAACAGGCTAAACGGAAAATCATTTCTGTAACTGATCAATGTATCGCCCCCACTTACAGACGCCGTTGTTACATCACCGTTATAGGCAGAGCTTTCCAAACGCAGCCCCACCTGGTAACCAAATTTGTTGATCTTGTTAGAGAAATTAGCATAGCCCGCGAACACTTTATTTTTATTAATGTAATCAGAAGAAAGCTGCGGTATCTTCGCAAAACCTCCCATCTCGTTCCTGTAACTGATTACATTCCTGTTATCAGCATTCTTCATCTGGATTCGGGCACCAAGTTCAAGCTTTGAATTTTTACTTACTGGATCAATGTAATCGGTTTGAAAGGTAACGTTAGCGTTGGCGCCGCTACCATCGATCAACTGGCCAAATTGGTTACTTACAGGACCGTTGACCAGGTTATAGGCAGTAGTCGTAATATTATTTCGTTGTGTATAGTTACTTCCTGTAAAGTTTAGATCGGCCGTCCATTCCTTCCCGGCTTTAGTAAAAAGATGTTTGTAACCAATACTGGCACCATTATCTTTATTGATATTCCCGGGAAACGCCTGTCGCTCGCTAAAAGATGTATTTTTTCCATTCACCTGCATGGTATCGATAAGCAGTGACGTAGTAGAATGTCCGTTTGAATGGCTGTCGGAGAAATATCCTGATACGGTAATAGTGTTCCGGTTATCGAGCAACCAATCTAAGCCTGCACGCACAAAGAAATTTGCCCTTTCCTGGATATTATAATCAGATTGATACAACTGTGTGTTACCGTTATCAAAAAATGTGAGCCTGTCGGTTGTTCCTTTAGAGATAAGTTTGCGCTGGCGATAATTAACACTGGCAAACATGTTTATTTTATCCTGGCGAACATTGATGTCTCCGCCAAAACTATAACGCCCACGTTGGTCAATACCTGTTTTCAGGCTACCATTGTAACCCGCCTTGCGATTCTTTTTAAGCACGATGTTTAGTATACCACCTCCTCCACCCGATGCGTCGAATTTTGCCGATGGATTAGTAATGATCTCAACACTTTGAATTGCATCTGCAGGTATCTGGTCCAAAGCCATCGTTGTAGGCCGGCCATCTACAAATATTTGCGGTGAACTGTTCCTTAGTGAAACGTTGCCATCAATATCAACCGACAGGGATGGCACACTACGCATGACATCCTCGGCGGTACCACCGGCCGATACCAGGCTTTTTTCCACGTTAAAAACCTTGCGATCAATGCCAAGTGACATCAACGGTTTTTCTGCAGTTACCGTAACCGTCTGCAATAACTTGGGATCTATCTTCAATCGGATGTTTCCGAGGTCAACATCAAGTCCCTGTTTTTTGGATACCTTCTGATCTGTAATAATATGTTGTTCATGTTTGCTGAATCCGAGTGCCGTTATTACAAGTACCAGGCCTGATGAAACAGGAACATTCTCAAAATTAAAATCCCCATTTTTTAAGGTAAGCATCCCGTTTACAGGAATGTCTTTTGTAGTTTGAGATGACTTATCAAATTTTCGCTGTATCAATTGCACCGATGTGGCTTCCAATCCTTTGTTGGTAGACGCATCCAGCACACGACCATAAAACCTGCCGGCAACGGAAGTCTTTTCAGGTTTAGAAGATTCCTGGGAAAAAGAATTATAGCAGGAAAGCAAAGTGACCAGTAGGAAACAAATTTTCATTTTCATAGTCGGATATTGGTATCGACAACATAAGATACCAGCAGGAGGTTCTTATTTGTAGATTGAGATAAGGTCTTTGCAAAATCTTGGGGAAATCGTTCTATAGAGTTAAAGATGGTCAACAACTCCATGAGCAGGATTTACCACAAGATTTGGATTGAATAAATAGTAACGCCAAAGAAACAATTCTATTGTTTCGTTAAAGGACGGAAAAGTTTAGTAGTGAGCGGAAGGCGGCCTCTTAACAGGAATATGTTAATGGTAAATGAGTACCCGTGTATTACGGCTGTATGGGCACTCGCTTTTGCTTGAAGAAGAATTGTAAAATGAAAGCCACGAGCACCATCCCAACAGAGCCAATCACGTTTAACCAGAGAAAACTAATGGACGAAAGTGTTTCCATAAATTGATGTACAAAATCAGGCGTCCATTGTATAAACGCCGGGTATTTTTCGGTTAGCCACGGCCAGAAAAATGAGAGAATTATTATGAATTCAACGATCACCGCACTCCCAAAAACGGCATTTCCGCCGATCCTTTTCATGTAAAAGGCAACAAGAAAAATT
>JBBPYM010000264.1:0-5960 GCA_038199905.1 Chitinophagales bacterium
ACCTTTCCTTTGCTTCGTTGGTTAGTTTAATGCCTGTTAATAAAATGCAAAAACTTTTATCGTTGCCCCTTCCTACCCTGCCCCTTAACTGGTGCAATTGTGAGAGACCGAATTTTTCAGCGCTTTCTATTATCATAACACTCGCATTCGGAACGTTAATGCCCACCTCAATGACAGTTGTTGAGACCATGATATGAGTATCCCGTTTAACAAACCGTTGCATATTTGTTTCTTTCAAGTCTGGTTTCTGACGACCATGAACCATGCTGATCCAGTATTTGGGTTCAGGAAAATAAGCTTTAACATTCTCATACCCTTTCATCAGGTTTTCGTAATCCATTTTTTCCGACTCTTCGATCAATGGAAACACAATATATACCTGGCGACCTTTTGCGATTTCTTCTTTGATAAAACCCATTACCTGCGGACGGCTATCTTCATACCGGTGCACTGTTTTTACTGGCAGTCTTCCCGGCGGCAATTCATCGATAACGCTATAATCCAAATCACCGTAAGCAGTCATTGCCAACGTTCTGGGAATGGGGGTTGCAGTCATTACGAGAACATGAGGTGGAACAGTTGCTTTTGCCCATAATTTAGCGCGCTGGGCCACGCCAAAACGATGTTGTTCATCAACAACTGCAAATCCAAGGTTTTTAAAACGTACGGTATCTTCGATAAGGGCATGTGTTCCAATGAGGATATGTAGGGAACCGTCTTCCGTCATCTGCAGCAGCTCCCTGCGGTGCTTTGATTTTGATGAGCCTGTAAGCAATCTTATCTCCACCGGCATATCCTTAAGTAGTTCAGTTAAACTGTTGAAATGCTGGCGCGCCAGGATTTCTGTGGGGGCCATAAAACAAGCCTGGAAGCCATTGTCTAAAGCGAGCAAAATAGCCAGGAGTGCCACGATGGTTTTGCCACTCCCTACATCGCCTTGTAATAAACGGTTCATCTGGCGGCCCTGCGCAGTATCAATCCTAATTTCTTTTAACACCCGCTTCTGTGCACCAGTTAATTGAAAAGGTAAATTGTCTTTGTAAAAGGTGTTAAACAACACACCTACCTGCTTAAAGACTACGCCTTTTGAATACCGGTGGCGCTGCCCCCGGATAATTCCCAGTCTCACCTGCGCCAAAAAAAGTTCCTCAAACTTGAGGCGTTTGATTGCCTGCTGGTAAAGTTCTGCTTCCGGCGGAAAATGTATTTGCAGGTAGGCCTGGTATCTCGGAATTAAATTTAGCTGCGCCAGAATATTTTTAGGCAAATTTTCAGGAAGATCCTTTTCTCTCAACTGCTCCATTAATGTTGAAGTGAGTTTGGCGATCTGGCGACCCCCCAGCCCCCGGGCTTTTAACTTTTCCGTTGTGGAATACACAGGTTCAAGTAATGCCTTTCCCTCAACCTGATCTCCCGCCGATAGCTCTATCTCAGGATGTGTTAACTGGGGCATTCCCTGGAAAAATCCCGCACGTCCGAAAACCAGGTATTCACTGCCCAGAACCAGGTTCTTCTGCACCCAGTTTATACCCTGGAACCATACAAGCTCCAATACACCGGAACTGTCCCTTATCATCGCAACCAGCCTTTTGCCTCTATTCTCACCCATCGTTTCAAGACTCATAAGCTTGCCCCTTACCTGGATAAAATCTGTCTGGGGCATTATTTCTCCTATTAGTTTTACCTGCGTACGATCAATATGCCTGTAAGGAAAAAATTCAAGCAAATCTTCAAAAGTAAAGATACTCAGCTCCTTCTTAAGCAAATCTGCCCGAAGAGGACCTACACCCTTCAAATATTCTATGGGGCTCGATAATATGGATGCTGTGGTTATGATAGCTTAATTTACAAGCAAAGATGCTTTATACTGAACGTTATTTACTGATACTATTTGATAATACAAGCTAACGTTTCTTTTGTTTTTTACCTTGTTGTTTGAAAAAGATTTTGCTTGTTAAATCTTCTCTTATCGAGCTTTTCAAACAACGCTTAAAGGTCTCATCAACCAAGAAATTAATAGCAGCAACAGATACTTTTTGATTATGAAGGTTATGATTTAAATTTGACGTTAAAGCTTCAATGGCCATGCGCCCTGTAAAGATCCCTCCGGCAATATTAAATCATAACCAGCAGATGGAACTGTTGAAAGATAGGGTTGGACTCATCCGTGCTAACCTTGAAAAGTTTTATTCAACAACACCGCAGGTTTCAATTATAATTCCTGCTTATAATGAAGAAGCCTGTATTTTAAAAACCCTTTCCTCTTTATCAGCAAGCAATACCGGTAGAACTATTGAAATTATTGTGGTTGATAATAATTCTACCGATAAAACCGGCAAGCTGTCGATAGCCTCCGGAGCCACCTGTATAGCAGAACCGGCACAGGGCATAACCAACGCCCGTAATGCGGGGTTACAGATCGCTAAAGGGGACTACATTCTTAATGCAGATGCTGACACTATTTATCCCGAAGCATGGATAGACCTGATGATTGCTCCACTTGAAGATAGAAATATTGCATTGACTTATGGCAACTTTTCGTTTGTACCTGCCAGTGAGAGATCAAGACTTGCCTATTCAGTATATGAGCATGTGTCAGATTTTTCCAGGTGGTTGAATGAAAAGTTCCGGGAGGAAGCGGTTAATGTTTACGGTTTTAATTCTGCTTTCCGAAGATCAGACGGATTAGCCGTGGACGGTTTCAACCATCCCGCCGGCACAAATGAAGATGGTTGGCTGGCGATAAAACTACGGAACAGGTTCAATACAAAACTTCACAAGGTAACAGCCTCCGCCGCGCGTGTTTGGACCTCAGACCGCCGCATTCAAATTGATGGCGGGTTGCTGAAAGCCATATTAAAGCGGTTCAGCCGATATTGGACTTAGCATAACCTATCAATTATCTTCAATCAGCTGCAAAGGAAGCAAACGCGGATGAAGAACTTGTAGTTAACCCACGCTTATTTCGCTATTACTGAGAGCGTATCAACATAACTCTTTCTTACATATACTTCCACCCAAGATTGTAAAGAAGGTTTCCGGGGTGCCGGAAATACGTCAATGCGTTTATAATATTGCAAAAGAGAATCCCTGACCTGGAACGGATAAAAGTTGTTGAGGTACGGAATGTACTCAAACAAAACAAGGTCGTAATAATTATTCTTTACCCGGTTGCTAAACATATCAGTCTGCTTCTGAAACATTCCTACACCTTTGTGATACCATAGTGGGTAGTCGGGCGACCGCTCAAGCTCAAAATTCATTTCCCTCGCCAGGGGGGTAAGTTCCGTCATATTTAGCACCCTTAAATTCTTACTGTTTTTCACCATACGCATCTGCATTAGCCGGTTAATACCTTCTACTGTAGGGCCAGGCATCAACATTTTGTCAAACGCCTTTAATGGAATTGTACGCCATTGATCCATTGGCACATCAGTAGTATCCGGTTTAAAAATAAGATAGGTTTGTTTATTCACCACATCAGCGGACGCTGCAACCGTTGACTTCGGGATATATTTTTCAATAAATTTCCAATAAATACTGCTCCACCATAACATGATCCCTGCCGCACCCAACAATAAGGTGGGAAATGATTCAAAGTTGAGTGGTAGAAACTCTGCCAGCAGTACCAGGATAAATACAATGGCAAAACTGTGAAAAAATATATTGTTATCCGGGGGAATATAACTGGTGACCTGGAAAATAGCAGCTTCGACGAGGATGCCGAGTGTTAACAATGCAAACACCATCTTTCTTTTGTCCAGGTAAAAATCCTTCCATCTTTTTACAGTAGCAAATAATAAAAATATAATGATAAAAAAGTAAAACTTTATCCATTGGGAGCTATTGAAAAACTCCCCGGTGAAATCTGCCAGTGAAAATCGAGAAGTATGAGGTGCCTGTCCATAATTAAACCAATAGCCGAAGCCATACTTCATGAAGGGTCCAATTATTAAAAAACCGGTCAAAAATATACTTGCAATGAACACAGGCAGGTGCAGCCACTTCTTCTCTGCCAGGGAACTGTATAAAACAATAAAAAGACAAATCAAAAAACCCATTGCTCCCGCATCCTGTTTAGTAAAGAACGAAAAGAAAACAAAAACACCCGACAACACAAGCCATATATAACGTTTGCGGGAAGCCGAAAATAAAAACTGCATCAGGAATGCCAGCGCAATAAGTTCATACACAATAACCGTGTGATTATACCATGGCCAGTAGTTTAAAAATGAATAAGAGATACAAAACAAAAGAACTGCCAGGAAACGGATACCCGGTCTCACCGACAGATTTTTAAAAATGGCTCGAAAAGACAGTCCGGCGAGGATATTCAAAAAAACCTGTGCCTTTACCAGGGACATCATGTAAGGACCAAAGATTTTGAAGAAAATACCGGGAACTACCCAATACATGAAACCCATGGGTATGCCAAAATCCTTATAAGGCACGTGCCCCTCATACAGGCGGTAAGCCCCCTCATATGATAAGAATATGTTTAAACGGTATGGAAAATTAGCACCAAGCAAAGGAAATAACGCCAAAACTATTATTAGTAGAATTTCAGCAATCGCTAACCATTTTTTCATGAAATAAGTGTTTAATCAAGGACAATGAACGAGGCTTTAAAACGTTTATTACAAATTAAATTATGCCTTCAACAAAAAATTTAAGTTTAATAACGCTCTATTTAATCCTAACATTGAATGAAAATAGACAATCCATTGTAAAACGGCAAAATTGCTCTAATTGGTTTTATATAGTAACTTGTCGACCCGCAATCGAACGCATACATGAATAATTATATAAAATTGTTGCGGCCAAAAGACTGGGCCAAAAATACATTTCTTTTTATACCCGTATTTTTCGCCGGGAATTTGTTCAATGTCCCTAAACTTGAACATTTAATAGCTGGGTTCTTTGCTTTTAGCTTTGTAGCCAGTACTATCTATATCCTTAACGACTACCGGGATATGGAGGATGACCGCAAGCACCCGGTGAAATGCAAGCGCCCCCTGGCTGCCGGCACCGTCAAACCTGTTATTGCGCTTTGTATTGCTGCCGTTTTACTAATAGCAGGTTTCTGTATCGCTTTATATGCAGACCAGAACTACCTGTTCCTGGCAATTCTTTTATTTTACTTCACTTTAAACATTGCTTACTCACTCGGGCTTAAAAATATTTCCGTGCTGGATATCATCATTATAGCTACCGGCTTTGTGCTGAGGATCAAAGCCGGCGGTTATATCGCCAGTGTGGATGTTTCCCCATGGCTGACCCTCATGGTCTTGCTTCTCTCTTTATTTATGGCCATTGGTAAAAGACGCGATGATATTTTGCTTAAGCTGGAAACCGGCTCCGATATGAGGAAGTCTATTAAAGGATATAACCTTGAATTCCTAAATACCATGCTCGGCTTACTTAGCGCAATTATAATCGTTACTTATATTATGTATACCCTGTCTGCCAAGACTTATGAACGTCTGCAGAATCATCATCTATATTATACAGCTATCTTTGTGATCGCGGGCATGATGAGGTATCTGCAGATCATACTGGTGCAGAACAAAGCGGGATCGCCCACTGAAGTATTGTATAAAGACAGGTTTATCCAGGTGACATTGCTGCTTTGGGTGGCAAGTTTCTACGTTATTTTATACTTAAAGAACCTAACCATCTTTGATAATTTATGAAAAAGCAAATCGCAAACTGGGGCAACTACCCTGTGATGGAATCGGATGAGCGCAGCTTTTCATTCGATGACCAACTTCAGAAACTAGTAAAAGAAAACGGAAGTTTCATTCCTCGCGGCAATGGACGTTGTTACGGGGATGGGTCATTGGCTAAAAAAACGATATCAACATTAAAATACGACAAGGTTCTTTCTTTCGATATCATCAACGGCATTTTTGAATGTGAAAGCGGTATTACGCTTGATCATGTGCTTGAAATCACCGTTC
>JBBPYM010000265.1:0-27814 GCA_038199905.1 Chitinophagales bacterium
TGAAAATCGCCATCATAAACGGTCCTAATTTAAACCTGCTTGGAAAAAGAGAGCCAGGCATTTACGGTTCTGAAGGATTTGAAACATTTTTCAGGAGATTGGAATTACAATATCCTGAAGTTAAATTTACTTATTACCAGAGCAATGTAGAAGGGGAATTAATAAATGAATTGCAAAGGGTTGGTTTTGATCATAATGGTATTATCATAAACCCTGGTGGTTATACGCATACCTCTGTTGCATTAGGTGATGCGATTGCTGCTATTACATCACCGGTTATCGAGGTACATATCAGCAATGTGCATGCGCGTGAAGATTTCAGAAAAATCTCACATGTATCGGCGAAGTGCAAGGGCACAATTAGTGGGCTCGGACTTAAGGGCTATGAACTTGCCGTAGCGTTTTACAGTACTACATTCACCAGTTTATAGAAACACTCTTAACAAAAGGGCAAAGCCTGTATCTTCTTTGGGGTCTGCAGTTCTCTTTACCACGTGTACACCAGTACGAGTCCAGATTTTGAATACTTCTCCTTTTTTTCGTCGTGCCAATTCTTTTTCAATTTCAGGCAAAACAGATCCCTGGGCTATCCATCCAAGGTCGCCTTTGGTGGCTGCTTCACCACCCATTGAATAGGCCTGTGCCATATCTTCAAAGTTTGTTTTACCAGTTTTGATATTACTAATAATGCTGTTGGCAAGTGAGTCTGCAATCCGCCGCCTGAAAGTGCTGGTGTCAATAAAAATCTGACTCAACCTGTTAAACCTGTTCGGCGCTCTTCCCAGCACCATCACAAGATATTTCTTTTCAATAGGTCCATAAACTTTTTTCAATTTCGCCGTATAGGCCAGGCTGTCTGCCATACCAATAAATTTCGTAGTGCTCATTACTACCACGGTATCAATCTTGTATTTTTTCTTTAGAATCTCTCTTGTATATGCAACCGGATTGGCCGCTTTCTCCAGCCCTGCTTTCATTTGCGCAATTGTCATTTTTTGCGCAAGAGAAGCATTAGTAATGGTCATTGAACCAATTATCAGTAAAAGATATCTCATATTATTTATTCAGCTGCAAATATATGCGTTTGCATTACCGAATGAAAATACAACAGTATGCCTGGACCTATATGGCATTCGTTCCTGTAATGTTAAATTTACTTTATGTTAACATGAGCACAAAACGTTCCTGTCTTTAGACGGAAAGGCACTATTGTGCAGCTGAAATCTTGTGCACGCCTGCCAACTGTTGTAACTTTGAACCAGCGCTAGGTTTTGCACGTAATAGCATGTGCGATGAAACAATTTCAAAAGCGTTTAATTTATTGGAACCGCCGGATTACCGGCTTATAAAATGATGCTTATGCGTTTAATATTTATGTTGAGCTTACTGATATCTTCGCATGGTTTTAGCCAGTGGAAGAGTTTTGTGATAGGGGCACAGGGTGATACATTGAATTGTGTAGACTCAAAAGGTCTTAAACAAGGCAAATGGGTGGTTCGTATTAGTGAATTACGCGGGGAGCCTGGATATGAAGAAGAAGGCCTTTATGTAAAAGACCGGAGGGAGGGACCCTGGCGCAGATACACATTAATGGGTGACCTGGTAGGACTTGAAAACTATAAATGGGGATACAAAGATGGACAAAGCATGTATTTTAACGGACTTGGTGAGCTCTTGAGGGAAGAAAACTGGAAGGCACTAAACCCTGACAAACTGTATGATACTTTGGTTATTGAGGACGTAGATAAACCTGACACCTACAGGAAAGTTGTCGTAAAAAATGAAGGTGTTGGCATTCGCCATGGTCATTGGACCTATTACGATCCTGTAACTAAGTTTATTACTAAAGAAGAAGAATATTTTTTAGGTGCACTGGAAGGAAAAAAGAAGGATGCATCTATAGTTGGCTCTGCTACAACTGAAAAAAAAGTTGCCAAGCCAAAGGAAGTGTTGGAATTTGAAAAGCAAAATGCCGGCAAAAAGAAGATAAGGGTTAGAGACGGCAGCACCGGTTTATAGTGAGCTTCTGTTGAAAACTTTTTTAAAAAAGAGTAATTGGTAGTCAATGCTGTTTTTCCAATAAGCGTTATTATGCGCGCCCGGACGCTCGATGTAATCATGGTCTATTTTCAGGTCAAGTAATTTTTGATGAAGATTGCGGTTCACTTGTATAAAAAAGTCCTGTACTCCGCAATCTATAATAAGAGCAAGATCCCCATTTTTTAAATTGCTGACCTGATTGATAACAGTATTGTTTTCCCAATTTTGTTTACAACAGATCGTATCACCCAGTCTTTTTTTAATTTCCCAATTGTTAGGAAACGGCCTTATGTCAACACCACCACTGATACTGCCGGCAGCTTTATAAATATCGTTGTGACGAATTGCCAGATATAGTGCTCCATGGCCACCCATACTGAGCCCGGTAATCGCCCTGTGGTTTGCATCAGCAACCGTGAGAAAATTTTTATCGATAAAGCTTACGAGTTCCTTACTTACAAACATTTCGTATCGGAAGGATGAATCTATCGGGCTATCGAAGTACCAGCTACCATAACCACCATCCGGACAAACAATTATTATCTGCAACTCGTCTGCTTTGTTTTTTAATTGAGGTGCCAGGGATACCCATTGATTATAGCTGCCACTATAACCATGTAAAAGGTATACTACAGGAAACTTGTTGTTGTTTTTTGTATAGGAGTCCGGCTTAACAATTACACATCTTATGTCTTTTTGCATAGAAGCACTGAAAACAGCAATGGTGTCAACAGAGCCGGCTATCAGCAGGTTCGAATATATCAATGCAACAAAGAGGATGGTAAATTTTTTCATAAAGTTTTTGAGCTGTCAGTCACCAGCTTCGACGTTTTGCCAATTACATTGACACCCAGTTCTTAGTGATAAAGCGAAATATATTTTCAGGTATTAAAACGCTTTTTTTACTTCTTTCTCCTGCGCCTTCTGCATGGGATTACTACCACTTGATTGTCCCCTGACCTGTTGTTTCATTTTAAATAGCTGGAATTTTGATACGGGACCGATCTGCGGCCAAGTGTTGTTAGATTCATCAGTGTCTGCTGTTTCTCTAAACGGATCAAGCCTGAGGGACTTTACTTCTTTCTCCTTAACAAACAATTTTTTAAATCCAGTCTCATTTTTTCTCCACACCTGGGCAGGTATTCTTTCAATTTCTTTTGTTCCATCCGCGTACAACCATTCCAGGATTATGGGCATTACCAACCCTCCTTTATTAGTAAAACTGATTTCGTAGATGTTTTTATCGGAGTATTCGATCTTTGTATTTTCATCAGCAGCCTCCAACTCAATTTCTTTTTTGGAAGGATATTTAGCAGAATCATACGGAATGATTGCCCGGTCGTATTTCCAATAAAAGTCTTGCAATGTGGTATCTGTGTCAGTTAAAAATTTTATGCTGTTGTCTTCGCGGTTCCTGATTTTTGAAATGTCTTCAAAAGGATTAAGCATTGGCTTAGTCGATGATCTCATTACTACAGAATCCTGTTGCTTGGACTTGCTGACTATAGACGTCATGTCTGCCCTGAAATGTTTCACACTATCTATGGCGATGTCACAATTGTCAGTGCTATAGAACCATCCTCTCCAGAACCAGTCCAGGTCTTCGCCGCTGGCATCTTCGAGCGTACGGAACAGGTCTGCAGGTGTTGGATGTTTGAAAGCCCAGCGGCGTGAATACTCTTTAAAGGCATAATCAAACAGTTCCCTTCCCATTATTGTTTCTCGCAGTATATTCAAAGCTGTAGCGGGTTTTGCATAAGCGTTGCGACCAAAGTCGTTGATGTTTTCCGAGTTAGTCATGATTGGCTCTAATTGTTCTTTTGGTAGGGACATGTAGTCAGTAATAGCCCATGCGGGGCCGCGGCGTGAAGGGTACTTATTATCGTACAATTCCTGGGCAATATATTGTACAAACGTATTAAGGCCCTCATCCATCCAACTCCACTGACGCTCATCGCTGTTTATGATCATCGGAAAAAAATTATGTCCTACTTCATGAATAATCACTCCCAACATGCCGTACTTGGTTGCCTCGCTGTAGGTGCCATCTTTTTCGGTTCTTCCGTAATTAAAGCATATCATCGGGTATTCCATCCCGTTAGAGGCTTCCACACTTTGCGCAACGGGATAGGGATAAGGTATCGTGTATTTGGAGTAGGTTTTAATGGTATGAGCAACTGCTTTTGTAGAGAACTTCCTGTATAACCCATATGCTTCTTTACCATACAAGCTCATACACATCACCTTTTTACCTTCCACATAGGCGGGAACTGCATCCCAGATAAATTTACGACTGGAAGTCCAGGCAAAATCTCTCACGTTATCCGCTTTGAATATCCAGGTTTTCTTTTGCTTGCTCTGTTGTTTTTCAGCAGCTTTCGCTTCTTCAAGCGTAGCGATTTCTATCGGCTCCTTCGCTGTTTGTGCCTGCTGCCACCTCGCAAACCGTGCAGGGCTTAACACCTGCTGGTAATTCTGGCACTCACCAGTAGATCCTATCACGTGATCGGCCGGTACAGTCATCTGCACTTTATAATTGCCGAAAGTAAGCGCAAATTCTCCCCGTCCTGTGAACTGGTGATTCTGCCAGCCCTGGAAGTCGCTGTACACGCAAAGCCTGGGATACCACTGGGCAATGGTGAACAAGGAATTACCATCTTCCGGAAAAAATTCGTAACCTCCCCGTCCTCTTTCTTTTTGCCGGTCAGAGATTTTGTAGTTCCAGGCAATGTTAAAAACAAACTTTTGTCCTGGTTTTAATACAACCGGCATTTCGATCCGCATCATCGTTTTATTCACTGAATATTGAAGCGGTTTACCCATCGCATCCGTAATGTTTTGAATGTTTACTCCGAAATCGTTCGCTTTGCTGGCAGCTACGATGCTGTTTAAGAACACATCCGTGGCACTATCCGGCAGTTCGCCCGCATCCTGGTAGTTAGCGTTCTTAGCGCTGCTGTGTTCGTTTTCATCGAGTTGCAGCCATAAGTAAGGTAACTGGTCGGGAGAGTTGTTCCAGTAGGTGATTGTCTCTTTGCCAGTGAGCCTAAGGTTGGCTTCATCAAGCTCGCACTTGATGTCATAATCGGCGCGTTGCTGCCAGTACTTTGTTCCCGGGGCACCGCTTGCTGTTCTGTATTCATTGGGTGTCGGTAATGTTACTCCGAGCTGTTCGAACTTATTGCCGTGACTGGCGCCGGGATTACTTCGAATGTCCTGGGAAAAACCATTGATGGTCATGATGATTAAAAAAGTAACAATCAGATTTTTCATTTGATTTCATTTTCAATTTAGGGAATCCTTTCAAAAACCATTTTCAAGGCAAGACTAAACACCGCTGCTGATAAAAATATTATCCATTCTCTCCTTTTCACATTCAATAGCCTGATGAAAAGAAACGCGAATAATAAAAGAAAGAAAACAATAATAATTTGCCCCACTTCAAGTCCGACATTAAAGGCGAACAAACCAACACCAATTTGCTGGTTTTCTGATATGATAAACCTGATAGTATTGGCAAAGCCCATACCATGGATAAGACCAAAAAAAAGTGCCAGGTAATAATTGAGGCGAATGGTTGAAGATCCAAAATTATGTTGAAAAAGATTAGAAACGGCGGTAATTATAATTGTGCAAGGAATGAGGAACTCTACCCATTTGCCAGGGAAACGAATAATATCAAAAATGCTTAACGCAAGTGTTATCGAGTGGCCAACGGTAAAAGCTGTTACTAAAACAAGCACCTGCTTCCAGTCTGTCATGGTGTAAATGGCGGCAAGTACAACGATAAATAATATGTGGTCGAGTGCGTCTAAACTTATGATGTGGTGCCAGCCTAACCCGAAATAAAAGCTAAAATCTTGCATAATCCTGATGTTGTTGAAATTAATGCAGACATTTGTTATGAAAAAATTTCTTTTTTTAATGTTCGCCTCTGTATTTAGATGGTTCTTGCTTATTACAGTTTTCATCTGCACCGGGCCCCGTTATTCTTCGGGGGAACAAACAGCCTATTTGCAACTACATCCCAAATTTCACCCTTTTTACGTCAGTGTAACAGAATTTAATCATAATACAAAAGACAAAATTGTTGAAGTAAGTTGTAAAATGTTTGCTGATGACCTTGAGAGTACGCTTAAGACGCAATATAAAACCAACATAGATATTTTGCATCCCAGGGATGTTAAGCAGGTTGAAAAATATGTGGGTGACTACCTTCAAAAACATCTACAAGTAAAAATAAATGGCAAGCCTGCCACCTTCCAGTTTATCGGGTACGAAAGTGAACAGGAAGCGGTTTGGGGTTATCTGCAAATCAATAATGTTAGTGCCCTTAAGAAACTGGAAATAACCAATAATGTTTTGTATGAAGTTTATACAGCGCAGGTAAGTATTATGCATGCTAGCGCTGGCGGCATTCATAAAAGTACCAGGCTGGTGTATCCGGATACGCAGGCAAGTTTTGAGTGGTAGAAGAAGCTGTCAGCTATCGGCCATCAGCTATCAGCCGTTGGTCGGCGTATAATCCGCAGAACATTAAGTGATTGTTATGTTTATTCAAGTGAATAAACTATCAGGTATATTACTCGTGTGCTTTCGGATTTGGTTAACTGTTCGGGCAACTCAAAAAAAATAATAGTATTGATAGGATTTTTTGCAGTCAGTAACAGCTGACAGCTGATAGCTGACGGCTGAAAGCTATCAGCCTTACTCCTCCAGCCCGCTCTTAATACTGTCCGAGATGGATACCAGTACCTTATCTATACGTTGCGCATCCATATCGATCACTTCAAAACCAAATCCTCTCCATTCCATCTTATCGCCTGTTTTTGGGATTCGTTCTAGTTGGTGAAGAATAAAGCCTGCCATTGTATCAAATTCCTGCTCGCCCTCGTTCATCCACTCAGTTTTGTCGAACCTGGTTAAGAAATCATAAAAGGGGATCTGGGCATCTACCAGGTAAGAGCCATCCTCTCTTTGCAAAATTTCATAATCCTGCATGTCTGTCTGGGGGATATCACCCACGATCGCTTCCAGGATGTCATTCAAAGTAATCATGCCCAGTAGGCTACCATATTCATCCACAATAAAACATGAATGGATCTGGGATTCTTTAAATTTTTCAATCACCTGGTAGGCGGAATTATTTTCCGGAACAAACATCGGCGGCTTCATAATATCTTTAAATAAAACCAGGTCGTCTGATACATAAAGGTCCTTAATAGAAACCATTCCCTTAATGTTGTCTAACAGGCCATCACAAATAGGATAAGCCGAATGAGGTTCACCTATAATCTTTTCCTTGATGGATTTCTCGTTGTCATTAACATCAAACCAAATGATATCACTTCTATGCGTCATGAGCGATGTAATGTTGCGGTCGCCGAGGTGAAAAACCCTTTCTATAATCTCCTGTTCCGCCTCTTCAATAGTGCCCTGTTCCGTACCCTCGCTAATGATAGCCTTAATTTCTTCTTCAGTAACAGAACTGTCTTTTTTTCGTCTAACATTAAAAAGACGGAAGAAGAAATTTGTCAGTCTGGTCAAGATCCATACGATGGGATGGGTGACAGTAGCAAAGAAATGCATTGGTTTGGCGACGCCTCTTGCAATTGTTTCGGAGTAGATCAACCCAATTCTTTTGGGCAGGAGTTCACCAACTAATATGGAAAGGAAAGTTACCAATGTAACAATAACAACAGTGGAAATGGTTGCTGCGTATTGTTTAAAAATGGCAATTTGTTCAATGTAGGGTCTGAGCTGCTCAGTAAATTTCTCCGCTGAATAATAACCCGTTAAAATGGCAATCAATGTAATACCAATCTGGGCGGCTGATAAAAAAACTTCTGGGTTTTCAGACAACCTAAGCGCCATTTTTGCTTTGTTATCACCTCTGTTGGCCAAGGCCTCAAGTCTCGATTTTCTTGCAGACACCAGTGCGATTTCAGACATCGTAAATAACCCATTCACCACAATTAGAATAAGTACAATAACTATATCAGTCATATGCCTCCAGCCTCCGGGCAGGTGATTAGATCTCTGATATTGATATAACTGGTAGTTAAGGACATCCCTTCATTGAGATTACCTGGTGGGCAGGCAAACGTATCGTTCAGCATTAAAGATTTTTTATTGGATTAATAATTAAGGTAACATACGTGTTAAATATTTTGCTTATAATACTTCCCAGCAAACATCCTACCAACGACCCACAAAAAACGTCAAGAGGGAAGTGAACTCCCACATACACCTGTGCATAACAAATGACAGCAGCCCAGACAAAAAACATGGAGACCCATGCCGTAGTGTACTTTCTAAGCGTGGAATAAACAAAAGTGGCCACCCCAAAATGTGTGGTAGCATGAGAGGAAATAAAACTCGAACTCATCGGGCAATATATTACAAGGAACCTTACACGATTCGACAGCAATGGGTTTCGGCAGGGACGCAGTCGCATGATTGACTCCTTAATTAAATGGCTGCTCACTATGTCGCAGAGGGACGCCGCGCAGATAAGGCCTATTGCCCAGTACAAGCCTTTGACCCCAAAATTTAGCCAGGCAAAAATAAATAGGAACATGTAAAGCGGTATCCATATTACCGATTCACGCAAAAGTGGAAAAAGTGCATCAAAAAAATTATTGGTCCATGTTCCATTTACTTTTGAGAACAACCAAAAGTCGAATTGAATTATCCGTTCAAATGCACTCATTAACCTCGTACTTGGTGATAAAATTTATTTGCAAAAATACGCACTTAGCCGCCAATGATAACTTTTATCTTATTTATACCTTATTTTGCTTATGATGTTACGCATTCCCCGATTAGTAAGATGGATAATATACCTGGACCTGTTTTTCCTTATCATCATGTGTTGTTTACGCTTCTTTGCCTGGTGGCTTTTTAAAACGGACCAGATATCATTTTCTGACTCAGTTCCGGCTTTCATCCTGGGCCTTCGTTATGATGCCAGGATAGTGAGCGTTTTTTCCCTCGTGATTTTAATCCTGGGTAGCTTTAGGCGCCTACACCCGTACTATTCGAAAAATACGAAAAAGGCATGGTTGTTTTTTGCGGCATTGTTTGGGAGCATCATTATAATACTGTACACTTTTGATTTTTTTCATTTTAGTTACCTCTCTCAAAGATTGAATGCCAGCGCCTTAAGTTATCTTCAGGATGCCAAAATATCTTCAGCAATGGTTTGGCAGACCTACCCGGTAATCCGCATACTTTTTGGTATGATTGTAGGGATCATTCTTTTTCGGAAGGCGATAAAATATTTTTACAACAAGGTTGGCCGAAACAATGAAGTTCCTCGAAGGCCACAGCGAATAGCATGGTTTGTAGCCTGTTTTCTTACATTCGCCCTGGCAATATTTGGCAGGGTAGGGCAGTACCCTTTACGCTGGAGTGACGCTTTCAACACAGGCAGCGATTTTGAGGCCAACATAGCGCTTAACCCGTTTCAGTCTTTTTTAAGCACCCTGAGTTTTAGGGGATCCACGTTCGACAAGGAAAAAGTGCAACAATATTACCCGTTAATGGCAGCTTACCTGGGAGTAGACAAGCCGGATATTAGTACGCTCAATTATAAAAGGATGGTCATCAAACCGGATAGTGGGCTTCAAACACGGCCGAACGTTGTAATTGTAATATGTGAGTCATTTAGTGCATACAAAAGTTCGATGTGGGGCAACCCGCTTAACACCACGCCATTTTTTAATGAAATGAGTAAACAGGGGATATTTTTTGACAATTGCTTTACGCCGCATATCGGCACTGCCAGAGGGGTTTGGGCAACGATAACCGGTATACCCGATGTGGAACTTACAAAAACCGCCAGCAGAAATCCTGCAATGGTAGATCAGCATACCATTATCAACGATTTCGCGGGTTATGAAAAATTTTATTTCCTGGGTGGCAGTACCAGTTGGGCCAATATCCGTGGCTTACTTACAAATAATATCAAAAACCTTCATTTATATGAAGAGGGCAAATACAAGGCACCAAAAATTGACGTTTGGGGTATCAGTGATAAAAATTTGTTCCTGGAAGCCAACGAGGTGTTGGAACAGCAACGCAATCCATTTATCGCAGTTATCCAAACCGCAGACAATCACCGGCCATATAGCATTTCAAGTGAAGACCTGTCAGAATTTTCCCGCGTTGAATTGCCACAGGACAGTCTCAAAAAATATGGGTTTGAATCCATTGAAGAATTAAATGCCTTTAGGTATACAGATTTTGGGTTTAAAAAATTTATGGCGGCCGCCAGGAAGTCTGCCTACTTTGATAACACCATTTTTGTTTTTGTTGGTGATCACGGCATAGCCGGTAATGCTGCCGATATGTTTCCACGGGCATGGACAGACAACGGACTCTCCAGTTATCATGTGCCAATGTTATTTTACTCCCCACGGCTGTTGCCCGCCATGCGTATTCATGAAGTGGTATCGCAGGTAGACCTGTTACCGACAGTAGCTGGGCTTGCAAATATATCTTATACCAATACAACGCTTGGCAGGGACCTCCTAAAAACGCAACCAGCCTCAGGTATTGCATTTATGATGGATCATAATAACAACAAGATAGGCATGGTGAAAGGATCCTATTTTTATGATCGCCAGGCTTCTGGCAAAAAAGAAGATTTTATATGGGCAGATTTTATCCGTGCAGGAGAAGTTGAGCACACTGATTCGTTAAGACAAGTGTACCGGGAGTTAACCACTGCTTTTTATGAGACGTCGAAGTATATGTTGTTGAATAATAGGAAGAAGTAGCTGATGGCTATCAGCCATCAGCCGTCAGCAGCTTTTGCTGCGACAAAACTTGAGGTGAATAAAGCATATATTATGATGTTGATCGAGGTGTGCAAAGCAGGGTAATAGCTGAAAGCTGATGGCTGAAAGCTGACGGCTATTTCCCCGCCACCATCACCAACCGCGGCGATGATTTTTCATCGTAATTATCAAGCTGGTAATCTCCATACACTTGCTGTAGTTCCAGTTTATGAAAGGTGAACATTTCTTTAAAATCCTTCAAAGTGAGTTTTGCTACCTTTTCCACGTATACCAACGGCTCTTTCAACTCATCATTTTCTATGGTGATTTCTTTGTAGAAATGAAGTTTATCCTGCCACCTGCTTAGATGAAATTTAGATCCCGCAACTTCTTCATAGGTTTTTGCTTCCAGGTGATCTTCGGTATATTGAACATTGTGGTAGTCAAAAATCAATAAGCCTCCCGGTTTCACCGCATTGACCATCGTCCGCACAGCGTTATAGTGCTCACGTTTAGTTCTGAAATACCCAAAACTCGTAAATAGATTGAAAGAGTAATTGAAGTAGTTAATCCAAAAGGGCAGGCGCATATCATGCTGAAAAAAATGCAGGTTATCCGTTTCGTTATTTTTGGCTTCTAAAATGTTATCGAAAGACAGGTCAATGCCTGTAACGTCGAATCCGTAAGAAGAAAGGATTTTAGTATGCCGTCCTTTTCCGCAACCGATATCTATCATAAACGAGTCAGCAGGCGGTCTGAGGTGTTCAATCAGCCTGTTGATGAAAGAGGCAGCTTCCTGCTCATTCCGGTTAGCATATAACTGGTGATAATAGGGGGAGCCAAACCAATTTTTAAACCAATCTACCGAGACTTCCATGTGATTTTTTTTCAAAAGTAAGTGTGAAATATCAATTTAATCAAAATCTTTGCCTATCCTTCAATCGTAAAAGCACGAGAACCTGGCCAGGGTTTTTACAGTTCGGGGCTGTTAGGTTCTGCCCAAATCAAATGTATCACAAGAGGTCTGACATTATAGTGATAATAATCTGCAACTACTTTTCTTTCCTTCCTTATTATTCTTATTTTTGAAGCTAATTAAACCTTAGCACTTGTGGCATTGATCAAAAGCATATCAGGTATCAGGGGCACTATCGGCGGGGTGCCAGGAGAAAATCTTACGCCCATCGACATTATTAAATTTACAGCGGCGTACGGAATCTGGTTAAAAGAAAAACACAATGGTGTAAAGGTAGTGGTAGGCAGGGATGGCAGAATAAGTGGTGACATGGTGCAGAGCCTGGTTGTTAATACTTTGCTTGCAATGGGCTTTAATGTTGTTGACCTGGGCCTGTCAACAACGCCAACTGTTGAATTAAGCGTCATCTGGGAAAAAGCAGATGGTGGTATTATTATTACTGCCAGCCATAACCCGAAGGAATGGAATGCATTGAAATTGCTTAATCATAAAGGCGAATTTCTTACCGCAGAAGACGGTGTTTTCATACTTGATAAAGCAGCTGCGGGAAATTTTTCCTTTGCTTCGGTAGATAAACTGGGTACACTTACAAAAGATGATTCCGGTCTTGAAAAACATATTCAGGCTATACTGGATTATCCTTTCGTAGATCTGCCGGCAATTCGGTCTCGAAACTATAGAGTGGTGGTTGATGTGATAAATTCAACCGGCGCCTTATTTGTACCACCTCTGTTAAAGGCGTTGGGGGTTGGGGAAGTGATTGTGTTAAATGGTGAGGTAACAGGAAAGTTTGCGCACAATCCTGAACCATTACCAGAAAACCTTGCCGCGCTTAGTGCGGCCGTAAAAAAGTCAAAAGCATCTTTTGGGATAGCGGTAGACCCTGATGTGGACAGGCTTTGTTTTGTTTGCGAAGATGGCAGCATGTTTGGAGAAGAGTTTACATTGGTGGCTGTGGCCGATTACATGTTGGGAAAGAAAGCAGGTAACGCTGTCAGCAATATGAGCAGTACCAAGGCGCTGAAGGAAATAACGATAAAACATGGCGGCGAATATTTTCCTTCGGCAGTTGGAGAAGTGAACGTGGTACAAAAAATGAAAGATGTAAATGCCGTTATAGGTGGTGAGGGAAACGGCGGTATCATTGTTCCCGACTTTCACTATGGGCGCGATGCGCTTATAGGTATAGGGTTGTTTATGAGTGCTTTTGCAATGCATAAAAATGGTTTAAAATCTTTTCGTTCAAAATACCCCGATTATTTTATTTCCAAGAATAAGATTGAGCTGGAGAATGGCATAGATGTAAAAGCAATTTTAGAAAAAATTAAAGAAAAATACAGCAGGCAGCCAATCAATACGGAGGACGGCCTTAAAATAGAATTTGATTCGGACTGGGTTCATTTGAGAACTTCAAACACCGAGCCTATCATTCGCATATATGCTGAAAGCAGTTTTGAAACAACTGCAAAAAATATCGCGATGCGATTGATGCAGGATATAAAAGAGTTTTTGTAAAGAGTTAACTGTTATCAGCCGGCAGCCCACCTTGTTTTTTCTTATTAGCTGTGTTGGAATGCTTTCTGATGAGAATATTTTTTACTTATTTTTTATTGCTGAGTACTCAAGCTAACGGCAGATAGCTGAAGGCTATTCGCTTTATCATGAATAGAATCTACTTCGACAACGCCGCAACTACTTCTTTAGATCCTGAAGTATTAAACGCGATGATGCCTTACCTGACTGAGAAATTCGGGAACCCATCATCTATATATTCATACGGCCGTGAGAGCCGCCTTGCCATTGAAAACGCACGCAAATCGGTTGCAAAAATCCTGCATGCTCATCCGGCTGAAATATTTTTTACTTCCGGCGGTACGGAAAGCAGTAACACTGCTATCTCGGGTTCCGTAAAAGACCTCGGTTGCAAGCGCATCATTACCTCTGCAATCGAGCATCACGCGACCTTACATGCTTTAGAAAACCTCGATCATACTGAAAATGTTCCTGTAAGCTTTGTAAAGGTGTTGCCCAACGGGCACCTTGACCTTGAACACCTGGATCAATTACTGGCTGATAGCAAAGAAAAATGCCTTGTAACCTTAATGCATGCTAATAATGAAATAGGTAACCTGCTTGATTTAAATAGAGTAGGGGACCTATGTAAAAGATATGGCTCCATATTTCATTCGGATACTGTTCAGACTGTAGGCCATTATCCTTTTGATCTTAAAAATACACCCGTACATTTTATAACAGGATCGAGTCATAAGTTTCACGGGCCCAAAGGTGTCGGCATCTTGTACATCAATGAGAATGTAAAGATACGACCACTCGTTCATGGCGGTTCACAAGAAAGAAATATGCGCGCGGGAACAGAAAACTTATATGGCATTGTTGGATTCGCCAAAGCATTGGAGATTGCAACAGCAAGCTTTGAGATGGATAGCAAGTACATTCGTTCTTTAAAGTATTATATGGCAGAACAGTTACAACGAAACCTGGAGGGTGTATCGTTTAACGGTGATACTTTTGGTGATAGTCTTTACTCGGTATTAAACGTATCGTTCCCAAAAACGGAGCGGTCGGAGATGATGTTGTTTAATCTTGATATCAACCATGTTTGTGCTTCCGGCGGTAGTGCATGTACCAGCGGCGCAGACCAGGGTTCGCACGTGATACGTGCATTTAAGAATGATCCGGATAAGATTGCCGTAAGGTTTTCGTTTAGCAAACACAACACTACTGAAGAAGTTGACGGGGTGATATCCCTGTTGAAGGATATGGTGTGATACTAACAGGCATGTGTAGTTGCTCCGATATTTTACATATAGTTATTTAACCTTGCTTTTAACTTCCTGCAATTTTAGCAATGCCTCTACTGGAGTCAAACGGTTGATATCAATATCTGCCAGTAATGTTCTTATTTCATCAAAGGTTTGCGAATGTTCATCAAAGATGGACAACTGCAGGTGCGGGGCAGCCAGTTTCTTAACCTGCTCGCCCAGGTTTTCATCAACATGTTTTTTTTCCAGTTGTTTTAAAACCTCATTTGCACGGTCAACCAGGGAGGCGGGCATTCCGGCCATCTTTGCTACATGAATACCGAAACTATGTGTGCTTCCACCTGCTGCTAGTTTTCGCAGAAAGATTATTTTATTACCTACTTCCTTGTTTGTAACATGGTAGTTTTTTACCCTTGACAATTTATTCTCAAGCTCATTCAGCTCGTGGTAATGAGTGGCAAATAACGTTTTAGGTGCGTAAGGCGTTTTATGTAAAAATTCCACGATGCTCCAGGCAATGGAAATGCCGTCGTAAGTTGATGTTCCCCGACCGATTTCATCCAGCAGCACGAGGCTCCGGTCTGTAAGGTTATTAATGATGCTGGCGGTTTCGTTCATCTCCACCATAAACGTGCTTTCCCCTCCACTCAGGTTATCGTTGGCGCCAACACGGGTAAATATTTTATCCGTTAAAGGTATCATTGCTTCATCTGCCGGTACGAAACTTCCGGCATGAGCCATCAGCGTTATCAGCGCCACCTGTCTTAACAATGCGCTTTTACCGCTCATGTTTGGTCCGGTAAGAATGATGATCTGCTGGGTAGTTTTATCCAGCGTAATGTCATTCGTAATATAATTTTCGCCGATGGGCAGATTTCTTTCAATCACAGGATGGCGTCCTCCTTTTACAACCAGTTCTTCTTCTTCATGTAGTTGCGGACGCCGATAATTGAAGCGAATAGCATTGTTGGCAAAACAAAGCAGGCAATCAATAATAGCCAGGGTGTTGCCGTTAATTTGAATCGGTGCCAAATAATCCTGCAGTTCATTTAACAGGGCTTCATACAATTTGATCTCCATCTCAAGTATCTTGTCTTCGGCGCCCATGATCTTTTCTTCATACTCTTTCAGCTCGGGTGTTATATAACGTTCTGCATTTGCCAGGGTTTGTTTCCTCATCCAGGTTGCAGGTACTTTATTTTTATGCGTATTGGTTACTTCCAGGTAATAACCGAACACATTATTGAATGCAATCTTTAAAGACGGGATACCAGTGGTTTCGGCTTCTTTTTGTTGCAGTTTAATGAGGTAGTCTTTACCACTAGATGATATTAGCCGAAGGTCATCCAGTTCTGGATGCACACCATTTGCAATCATGCCTCCCTTGGTGGTTGTAGCGGGTGGGTTTTCAATGATTGTCCGGGCAATTTTTTCGGCAATGTAAAAGCACGGGTTTAACGTATCGCCGAGCCTTTTTAAATAGTCATTGCCGCTCTTTGCCGAAATCTCGCGTATCTGTTCCACCTGGTTTAGGCCACGGCCAAGCTGGATGACTTCGCGCGGATTAATTTTTTTGAGAGGTATTTTGCTTACAAGTCTTTCTACATCACCGCATTGTTTTACGTGCAATGATATTTTATTGCGGTCGTCTACTTCTTTGATAAAAAATTCAACGAGGTCAAGTCGTTCATTGATTTTTATAATGTCTTTCAGGGGGAATACTATCCATCTTTTGAGCAGGCGCGCGCCCATAGGTGAAACGGTATTGTCTAAGACTTTTAACAAGGTTCGGCCGTCATCCTGCCCGCTGCCTAACAATTCAAGGTTCCGGATCGTAAATCGGTCCATCCATAAGAAGTCATCTTTGTCAATGCGCTGCATGCCTACTATATGCTGCAGGTTGGGGTGCTCATTGTCTCTCAGGTAATGGAGTGTTGCTCCGGCTGCGGTAAGTCCGGCTGTCAGGTTCTCCACACCAAAACCCTTCAGGGAATGCGTTTGAAAATGTTTCAACAGCATCTCTTCTGCATAAACATCCTGGTAAACCCATTCATCAAGGGTGTAAGTATAGAACTTGTTCCCGAAAATTTCTTTGAACTGTTTTTGACGGTGGCGTTGGAAGATCACCTCCGCCGGCTTAAAACTTTGTAAGAGCTTGTCTGCATATTCCCTGTCGCCCTCGGCGATCAGAAATTCACCCGTTGAAATATCCAGGAAGGCGATTCCAAACAATTGGTCTGTATGAAAGTGAATGCTGCCGAGGAAATTATTTGAATTTCTTTCCAGCAATTTATCGCTGGTAGTGGTGCCGGGAGTGATCATTTCTGTGACACCCCTTTTTACCACGCCTTTGGCAAGTTTTGGATCTTCGAGTTGATCGCATACTGCTACCCTGAGACCCGCTTTTACCAGTTTATGCAGGTAAGTGTCAAGGGCATGGTGCGGAAATCCTGCCAGTTCGGTGGATACGGCTGCTCCATTGTTTCGCTTTGTTAGCGTAATGCCCAGCACTTGCGAGGCACGCACAGCATCTTCACCAAAGGTTTCATAAAAATCGCCAACCCTGAACAACAAAAGAGCGTCCGGGTATTTAACTTTTATCGCCCGGTGCTGTTGCATCATGGGCGTATCGCCGTTGCTTTTTGACATCCGGCAAAAATAAGGTTTTGAACATTGTGAAACATGGTGATTACACCTGGCAAACCGTCTCTTTATACTGAAGATTAAACTATAAACAGCTATTGTTACCTTTGACAGATGCGGAAACTGAGCATGGAGGAATTAAACCGTAAATCGATCGAAGATTTTCGCAATTCTAGTAAGTTGCCAATTGTGGTAGTGTTAGATAATATCCGCAGTATGCACAATGTTGGAAGCGTGTTCCGTACCGCCGATGCTTTTTTGCTAGAGGGTATTTACCTATGTGGTTACACTCCCCAGCCCCCCCACCGTGACATAAATAAAACAGCCCTGGGTGCTACCGACACAGTAACATGGAAGTATTTTTCTACAACCACGGAGGCTATTCAGTTGTTAAAGGAAGAAGGATACCAGGTATATGCAGTTGAACAGGCGGAAAATAGTATTTTATTGCCCAAAGCAGGTTCAATTAAGTCTGAAAAACTAGCAGTAGTTTTTGGCAATGAAGTAGAGGGCGTAGGTGAAGATGCCTTAAAACTTTGCGAAGCCTCATTAGAAATCCCGCAATTGGGAATGAAACATTCTTTAAATATTTCTGTTGCTGCCGGAATAGTTTTATGGGAGTTGGTAAGTAACCGGTTATGGAAAAATTAAATTGATTAATTAATGTCTCAAAGAATAACCACCGTTAAAAGTTATTTTTCACTGGTAAAGTTTTCCCACACGATATTCGCGATGCCATTCGCGATGATCGGTTTTTTTCTTGGCATCACTCATCTACAGGGGGAAGTTCAATCAACTCTTCAACAGGGATGGTTGTTGCTGGGTAGTAGTCAATACCCGCATTTGGTTTCATTAGTGCTGGTGATATTATGTATGGTGTTTGCCCGTAGTGCCGCAATGGGATTTAATCGCTGGCTGGATAAGAATTTTGATGCCATGAATCCACGTACCGCACTCAGGGAGATACCTGCAGGCATTATTTCAGCCAACAGGGCACTTTGGTTCGTGGTAATAAATTGCCTGGCTTTTATTGTCTGCGCAGGTTTTATAAACCAGCTTTGCTTTTACCTTTCATTTGTTGCTTTGGCAGTTGTATTAGGTTATAGTTACACCAAAAGGTTCACACCGCTATGCCACCTGATTCTGGGACTTGGATTGTCACTGGCGCCGATTGGATCCTACCTGGCCGTAACAGGTCAGTTTGCCGTATTGCCTGTTCTTTTTTCGTTTGCCGTTATTTTTTGGGTGTCAGGTTTTGACATTATTTATGCCCTGCAGGACGTAGATTTTGATCGCTCTCAGCGCCTTCATTCCATACCTGTTTGGCTGGGCAAAACAAGAGCCTTGAGAATGTCTGAACTGCTGCACCTGCTTAGCGCTGTTTGCGTTGTTGTTGCAGGAATTTACGGAAAGTTTCATATCTGGTACTGGCTTGGTATTGCTATTTTTGCGGGTATGCTCGTATATCAACATTCTATCGTAAAACCTAATGATTTGAGGAGAGTCAATATCGCTTTTATGACCGCGAACGGGATAGCCAGCGTGATTTTTTCAATTTTTGTAATAACCGACCTGGTAATTGGTTAAACGCCAGTATCGGTGATAAAAATCAAGCAATCATGCCACGAATACTTTCGATCGATTATGGGCTTAAAAGAACTGGCATTGCGGTTACCGATCCTTTAAAGATAATAGCTACTGGTTTAACAACTATTGAATCCAAGCAATTGGTTGCTTTCCTGAAAAAATACATGGTTACTGAAGTTGTTGAACTGATAATTATTGGCGAGCCCAAAAACCTCGATGATTCAGCTACGCATGCTACTCCGCTGGTGGCGCAGTGTGTGAAGGACCTGGAAAAGCATTTTCCACAGATTCCTGTGCGGAAAGTAGACGAACGATATACTTCAAGGCTGGCAGTACAAAGTATGGTTCAAAGCGGTATGAAAAAAAAAGATCGGAGGAATAAGGCGCTAGTAGATGAAATATCCGCTACTATTATGTTACAGGAATACCTGCATCATAACAGTTGATATAAAATGTAACCTTATTAATGGAATACATGATTTAATTTTGATCACTAAAATGGAAATAATTATCCTTTAGCGATAAAATAATTGTAGCCTGTATTATTATGATTTTACCAATAGTTGCATATGGCCACCCGGTTTTAAGAAAAGTAGCAGAAGACATTACCCCTGAGTATCCCGAGTTAGCCAAATTGATAGAAGATATGTGGGAAACCATGTATTACAGCAACGGCGTAGGCCTTGCAGCTCCACAGATTAATAAAAGCATTCGTTTGTTCGTGATGGATAGTTGCCAGATATTTGAGAATATGAAGGAAGATGATGACAAGGAAGAGTATCCAGATGACCCTGGCATTAAAAAGGTTTTTATTAATCCACATATCGTCGCGCTGGATGGAGACGAGTGGCGCTATAATGAAGGATGTCTGAGTATCCCGAAGGTCAGGGAAGATGTATACCGTGCCGAAGAAGTAACACTTGAATATGTGGATGAAACTTTTACGTCGCAGGAAATTACCACTAACGGCATTTCTGCCAGAATCATCCTGCACGAATATGATCATATTGAAGGGAAATTATTTATTGATCACCTGAAACCGCTAAAACGAAAACTACTCAGAAGAAAATTGGACGACATCACAAAGGGTAAAATAAAAGTTGATTACCGCATGCTCTTCCCCAAATAATGAAGGGTTTCTTTTACCCTACCCGGTATTGTTTACCAGGATGTATATTCATTCTGGCTCCGTTATTACTTGTAGCCCAGGATAGTTCAATGACCATTTCCAGGAAAATCATCACCCTGAAGGAAGTAGTCGTTCGCAATAACTTAAATGTAGCGGGTTTTATTCAGAGGGTTCAAAACGACACCAGCTTTTATAAAGCTTTTAAAAATCTTCACTTGTTGGGCTACACAGCACTGAATGATATCCGCATGCTGAACAAAAGGGGTGCTGTTCAGGCATCTCTTCAAAGCCGGACGAAACAATCAATTAAAGATCGTTGCAGGAGCATGGAAGTTATCAGTGAGCGCACCACTGGTAATATCTATGACAAGGACCGCAATTTTAATTACTATACTGCCGAGCTGTATGCCAGCCTGTTCTTTTCAACAGGAACTATCTGCAATGAAAACAATATCATCAAAGGCGAGGCCATGAGTGCCAGGGGAAAATCAGGCATTCAGAAGCACAAGGAACAGTTGAAAATGTTAATGTTCAATCCGGGCTCGAAAATACCCGGCATACCATTTATCGGTAATAAAATTGCGATTTTCGAGGATGCGCAGTCAGCCTATTATGATTTTACTATAGACATGGGAAATTACCAGGGCCAGAATTGTTACCTGTTTATAATAAAGTCCCGTGAAGACCTTACCCGTGCAGAAAAAAAAGATATTGTTATTAACAAGATCACTACCTGGTTTAATAACCAGACAATGGAAATAGTAGCCCGCGATTATGATTTAAGTTACAATGCCGGAGTTTACGATTTCGATGTACACATGCAGGTTGAGATGGATAAATTTGGAGAATACCTGGTGCCAAAGCTAATACGTTATACCGGTAACTGGGATGCGATTTTTAAGAAAAGGGAAAATGGTGTTTTTACGGCTACGTTGTTTGATTTCAAGTGAGCCGTCAGCCGTCAGCTATCAGCCTTCAGCTAACTGATAGGCCAAAGTAACTTTATTGTTTAAACCACGGAGACAGGGAGGCATGGAGGAACACTGATCATCTCTTATCTCACGTTCATTCGGTCCATCAGCTGATAGCTGACAGCTGATAGCTTACTTCTCCCTCGCATAATTTCTCCACTTCTCAATCACCTCCTGCATGTCCGCTGCAAGTTCACTTTCAAACACCACAGTTTTTTTGGAGGAGGGGTGTACAAATCCAATGATCTTGGCATGTAGGGCCTGTCTTTTGCAAATTTCAAAACAGTTGTGTACGAACTGCTGGTATTTGGCATAGACGGTACCTTTTACAATTCGGTCGCCGCCGTATGTGTCATCATTAAATAGCGGGTGACCGATATGTTTCATGTGAACACGTATCTGGTGGGTGCGGCCGGTTTCCAGTCGGCACTCAATGAGTGTAACATAACCAAAACGTTCCAGGACCTTATAATGGGTGATAGCCTCCTTACCGGAATCGCCTTCGGGATAAGCATCGAATAACTTGCGCGTTTTTTTGTGACGACCGATATGAGCGTTAATGGTGCCAGCGTCTTCTTCCATGTCGCCCCAAACAAGTGCATGATATCTCCTGATGACAGTATGATCAAAGAATTGTTTGGCAAGGGATGCTACTGACTGTGGATTTTTTGCCAATACCATCAAACCGCTTGTGTTTTTATCGATGCGGTGCACAAGGCCAAAGCGAGGCAGGTTGTCTTCAGAAATGGCACTGTTTTTTTCCAACAGGTAGTGCGCTACCCCGTTTATAAGAGTGCCGGTATAGTTTCCGCAGCCAGGATGCACCACCATTCCCGCTGGTTTGTTGATGATCATTATATCATCATCCTCGAAAAAAATATTCAGCGGCATCTTCTCGGGGATAATTTCCTCCCCCTGCACTTCTTTATCAGAATAAACCACTATTTCATCCAGCGGCCTGATTTTATAATTTGATTGAATTGATTTTTGATTTACCAGTACCCGGCCATTTTCAATGGCTTTTTGCACTTTGTTACGCGTTGCGTGTTCCGTGCGGGCAACGAGGAATTTGTCTACACGAACAGGTTCCTGGCCTTTGTCCACGACAATTGTCATCCGTTCAAACAGCTCTTCTACTTCTTCGGCAATGTCAATATCATATTCCACTTCCGCTGTTTTTGCCATGAGCTCATTTTGTGCAAAAATAAGAAAGTAAAGAGGGAATGGCGAAGTCATTATAAAGAAATAAATTTGAGGATTATGCAAAATGTGCTGTTCCGTGACCTGGAAAAATTAGATTATTTGTCCGCATGGAATTACCAGGAAGAACTACTGCAGGAAAACGTGCAGGTGAAGGCAATTATTAACAAACAGCTGTTAACCGCTGAAGCTGATCAATCATTTTCTGCTTCGTCCGATGTTCCATCCACCAACAATTACCTCCTGCTTTTGGAACACCCGCCCGTTTATACACTTGGGAAAAGCGGTAAAATGGAGAATATCCTGATTACATCGGAGGAAATGCATAGGCGACAAATAGGTTTTTTTAAAACAAATCGTGGCGGTGACATTACTTTTCACGGACCTGGTCAACTGGTGGGTTACCCAATTCTTGACCTGGAAAAGTTTTATACAGATATTGGCAGGTATCTCCGCGAGTTGGAGGAGGTAGTTATCAAAACCATCGCTGATTATGGATTGAAAGGCGAACGTTCACCTGGTGAAACTGGGGTATGGTTAGAACCCTCCGTGCCGGCTAACGCCAGAAAAATTTGCGCAATGGGTGTCCGGTGCAGCCGTTGGGTCACTATGCATGGTTTTGCGTTGAACGTAAATACTGATCTTGAATATTTCAATAATATTATTCCTTGCGGCATTCAGAACAAACAGGTGACTTCTATACAGAAAGAAGTCAACCGCCCAGTAGCGATGGAAGAAGTAAAGCAAAAAGTAAAACGATATTTTGAAGAAGTTTTCAACGTTTCCCTTCAAACCTGGTAACGATAAAATAGCCGTTAAAAGTCCTTTGGAACGTAAAACTTGTGCCGTTCTTTCAGTTTTCCATCTTCGTATAGTTCAAAAAGAAACCATCCGGAATGCACAAAATTGGTTTTATCAACAATCACCATTGGATCATTGATGCGCTTTATATCAAATATCTCAGTATAATCTTCTTCAAAAAATTTAAGGGCGTATTTACGGGTCGCGACATCAGTAAGCGAGATCTTGATGTTGCCATCCCTATCGGTGAATACATACCTGGAAGGCCTATAAACTTCTTTTGCAACAAACGGGCGTACCACTAGTGTGTCGGAAGTTTTCATAAACAGTGTGTCCTTGGTGGTAAAGTTTACCGAGTCCCGGAAACGTTTTAGCGTCGATTCTAGAATCGCTCCTAGCAAAACATCCTTGTTTTTAATATAGATGATCCGTTCATTTGTTTTTTGAGCTTCTCTTTTCAGGTCTTTTAAATCACTGATTTTTGTAATGGTCGCGGGTTCTTCTGAGTATTTTGGCGAAAAAAGGTTGGTTTGACTTGAGCTCGTATCAATTATTGGGCGTTTTGGGGCACTGAAAACATATTTGCCGCTGTCTTTCAGAATATATAAGCGGTAAAACATGTGCTCAGTCGCTGCTTTAGTGTCCACGTAACCATTCTGCGGAACTGTGGGGTCAGGAACTGTTAAAATGGTTTTATAATTTTTAAGACTGTCAAATGATCGTTGAATGCTTAATTGCCGGATGGATTCGCCATAAGGGTTTGTCCAACTAATAATAATCCTGTCTTTACCTTTATTTACAACTGAGAAATCTGGGAGTGTCTCCTGTGCAGCCAACGACACGGATAACAAGAAGAGAAATGTTGATACAATGAAATAACGCAGCATTAAAATGTGATAACGCAATATAAATTAATTAGGGTTTTGACGGTGCAAAGATAATAGTGGAGCCTGTCTAAAATTCAACTGTAATCAGTAAAAAAATTAAAATATCAGCGTTCGGTCGGGCAATGAAGAATTACCCTGCAAACCACCGCTATGGATCATTAATACTTTGCTGCCTGGTGAAAAATAGTCTTTACGAACAAGTTCTACACACGCAAAAAACAATTTCCCGGTATATACAAAGTCGGATGGTACACCGGTCTCCCGGTAAAAATAATTCATGAAGTCAATTAATTGCGTTGTTTTTTTTGCATATCCGCCAAAATGAAAATCATGGAAAATCTCAACCTGCGCACCTCCGCTACATTTTTCAGGAAAATAATCAACTTCATAGTGTATGCCTTTAAGAGCGGCTATGCCGATTAATCGTTGGGTTGGTAAACCGGCGGCAACAAGCCCGGTAAACATTGTGCCTGTTCCCATACTGCAAACAATGTGAGAATATTTACTCAGATCAGCAAGTAACAATATTTCCATGCTTCCCTGTATGCCCAGTGAGCCAGCACCGCCTTCGGGTATCACATAAATGTTCCCAAATGGTTCCGATGTGAGTGAGGTAAATTCAGTGTTGTTTTTGTTTGCGTAAGCGCTTCTGCTCACAAATTTCAGTTGCATACCAAAATGAATTGCTGCTTTTAATGTTGCAGATAAATTCAGTGGCCTTTCGCCGCGAATTATGCCAGTTGCCTGCAAACCATAAGAACCTGCGAGGCAGGCAGTGGCAACAATGTGATTTGACCAGGCACCGCCGAATGTGAGAATCGATGAATGTTGTTTCTGTTTCGCGTCTGCCAGGTAGTGTTTGAGTTTAAACCACTTGTTCCCGGAAATAACGGGGTGAATCTTATCTAATCGCAGTATATCAAGTTTTAGCCCTTTTCCTGCAAATTCCGGAAGACTGCATTGTTCAATAGTAGCCTTATCTAAATTGATTAGCTGATCGTTCGGAGTATTTATATCTTGTCGGTGTGAATGCATCAGTTCCTAATGTGTAAATGTGTAAATCAACCTGATAAATTTTTTTATTACATTTATAAGTGATTTTACGTGCTTAAGCCGGGTTTTTTACTATAATCTAACAACATTTTGCACAAATTACCATCAAATGCTGCTGTTAATAAAATAATCATTCAGGACGATTCATTTTTTCTATTTTCGTGCCATTAAACAGATAAAGATGCAACCTACATTATTGATTTTAGCAGCAGGAATGGCCTCCAGGTATGGAAGTATGAAACAAGTACAGTCATTCGGCCCGAGCGGTGAAACTATCATGGATTATTCCATTTATGATGCCATGAGAGCCGGATTTAAAAAAGTTGTTTTTATTATCCGCAAAGATTTTGCTGAAGAATTCAAGGCCAAATTTGAGCCCAAGCTTAAGGGCAAAATTGAAACAGATTATGTATACCAGGATCTTCATTCTTTTGTCGGAGATTACAAGGTGCCCGTAGAAAGAACAAAGCCATGGGGCACGGCACACGCAGTTCTTTGCGCGAAAGATGCAATCAAAGAACCCTTTGCTGTAATCAATGCAGATGATTTTTATGGAAAGGACGCTTTTGAAAAAGCATATAAATTCCTTACCTCGGAAAGTAATGAGTCTACTCATTCAATTATAGGCTATGATCTTTCCAAGACCTTATCGGAGAATGGAACGGTAAGTCGCGGTGTTTGCCAGGTAGATGCTGAAGGTAACCTGGTTTCTATAGCAGAACGGACTAAAATATACAGGGATGGTCAAGCCATTGTCTATGAAGAAAACGGAGAAAAAATTGAAGTGCCTGATAATTCCAGTGTTTCGATGAATTTCTGGTGTTTCGATCCGTCAATTTTTGAATTTATCGAATCGCTGTTTACAGATTTCCTACAAAAACAGGCAACTGACCCTAAAGCGGAATTTTTTATACCGATAATTGGTGATGCCTTTCTCAGCCAGGGAAAAGGTAATATTAAAGTGATACCTACATCTGCACAATGGTTCGGTGTGACCTATAAGGAAGACGCGCCCGGTGTAAAACAAAGCCTGGATGATCTCGTAGATGCGGGTGAATATCCTCAAAAAATATGGGATTAAGACAGTGGAGACCCGGCAATTTCCGGTATAAACTATAAAGAAAGGCCGTCAGTATTGACGGCCTTTCTTTATAAAATTATGTCTGATTAATATATCTTGACCATAAAAACATAGTCCTGGATCTTCTTAATTTGCTGAACGCGGTCGAGACCTTTAATGGTCGAACTAGAAAGAATCTTGACAGTTTGGTAGGCCGTATCGCGCTTTAGCTCATCGATGACGGTGTAAATATTTTTGGCTTTAACAGCGAATACTACCCCTTCTGCCTGAACCTGTCGTGTGCTTAAGATACCAACAATTTCACCGTTTTTATTGATTACCGGTCCGCCACTATTTCCCGGGTTCGCAGCCACCGCGATCTGGCAGGCGAGCGTATCTCCGTTGAAGCCAGTTTTGGCACTCATATATCCCTCTCCATAAACAATCTCATCACGCGGGTAACCCATTGTGAAGATTTCCTCTCCCAAGTCGGCCCCTGATTTTTTAAAACCGTAGGGTAATGTAGATAACGTTTTAAAATCAGCATCTTCGATTTTTAGAATTGCCAGGTCTTTGACAGGATCTATCTGGATGATCCTGGCTCTGAATTCCTGTCCCTTGCTGTTCTGAACTACTACGTTTTTGTAATCCCCGATAACATGTGCGTTGGTAACAAGATAACCCCGGGGGTCGACCATAAAGCTGGTACCACCCGACTTAACGTTCACATCATCAGGGATCTTGGGGGCGATTTCTTTGGTAATAATCTGGTTACTAAGGGCATTTTGCTTTTGTTCAAGGTTATTTACCTTCCTGCTCAGTTGCTCCACATATGCTGTGTTCGCTTTAGGAGTAAAATAGGCAATAAGTCCGCTGATTCCCAGTGCGGTTAAACCTGCTATAGACGCCGCTACTGCAATGTCTCTGCTGTACCGATGAAACATGCTTATTACCTTCACTTTGGGGGCTTTCTCCTCTATTGCACCGGAATTGATCAGATCGGTATGGATGTCCTGGATGGAGGCCCTGAAGTTTTTGCGCTCGCCGAATTGCTCGAGTTGGTTGAGGAAAATCGAGTATTCAACTACCATCTGGTCAAGGGCAGGAGTATTTTTGCGCTGCTCTTCAAAATCAGCCAGTTCACCAGGGTCAAGGTCGCCCTGGATGTACCGTTCTATAATTTCAAGCATTTGGATATCTTTCATTACAGTGAATCGTTTTTATATTTGGAAAAGAACAATTTTTTCAGTCGCATCAAACATTTATACTTTTGGTTCTTAGCGTTGTCTGCGTTGGTATAACCGAAAGATCCGGCAATTTCAACCATACTCTTTTTTTGCATATAATATGCTTCCAGCAGGGTTTTGCAAGGTTCTCCGAGATTCGCCATGGCTTTTTCCATCACATGGAATTCAGCGCTACGCTGCTCGTGGGATTCAACTTCTTCCTCTACGCTAATTAATTCACCCAGGTTTTCCACCGGTCCACCATACTTTTTCAGGTGTTGTAAACGCTTTAGCCACAGACGGCGGGCAACGGAATATAAATAGGTTTTGATCTGGCAGTTTAATTCAAAAGTGCTTGACTTAGAGTTTTCATAAAGAACAATGATTGCTTCCTGGAATATGTCTCTGGCATCATCGATTGATCCGTTATTACTGATAATCATTGCCTGCACCATATTGTAATTCTCCTTATAAATGGTCTCGGCAGCCTTCTTATCATTCCTGGCCAGCCCCTGAAGTAACTTTTTCTCTAAATTCTCTAGTATCACAATTCCCGGATTTAATACACAAAATAACAAATAGTAACCCAAAGCGTTGCCTGTAATGTAGGGGTTACCTTTTCATCTATGCGATATAAATGTGGAGGTTTACACCGATAAAATCAAGATATATGAA
>JBBPYM010000266.1:0-4253 GCA_038199905.1 Chitinophagales bacterium
AATAAGATCATGCTAAATACTAACGGACAGCAACGGCTGATAGCTGATAGCTGATAGCTGATAGCTGATAGCTGGCGGCTAATAGCTACTTTGGTAATCGATAACCATTGTGGTATTCTTTCATCAGGTATTTTTTATTGATGTCATTGTCTTTGAAAGCATGGGTGGCATCATTCCATTCCAGTTTTTTACCGCTCCTGAAAGCGATATTTCCCATCTGTGCCACTGTAGCAACATGCGAACCGGCCTGTATGGAACAATTGAGATCTTCCATCTTCCGTGATTTTATAACGCTTACCCAGTTTTCCATGTGTTTATTGAGCCCGTTGTCTGAAGGCTTCACCAGGGGTTTACTTACTTTGTTGGCGCTCTGCTTTTCTTCAATAATTTCCCAGCCACCACGATTGAGGATCAGGGTTCCATTGTTGCCGATATAAGCTATGCCATGGTCACGTCCATAAGAGCCGTTGTCAATACCCATTGCAGAATCCCACACCATGTTAAAACCATCAAACTCGTAAAGTGTGGTAAGTGTATCCGGTGTTTCTTCGTATAGATCGGGGTAAGCGAACCTGCCACCTAAAGCAGAAATCGATTTGGGTATCGGTGATTTCATACCCAGCAAACCATAATCAAGGAGGTGCACTCCCCAGTCTGTCATCAGTCCGCCGGCGTAATCCCAGAACCATCGGAAATTGAAATGGAACCGGCTTGAATTAAAGGGTCTTTTTGGTGCTGGTCCCAGCCACTGCGCATAATCCACACCGGCAGGCGGTGCCGAATCAGGCACAACGGGTCCCGGTTTCATCCAGCCCTGGTAACACCAAACTTTAACCGTTCTGATATTGCCTAACTGCCCTGATTGCACAAAATCTACTGCATCGCTGAAATGTTGCTGGCTGCGCTGCCACTGGCCAGCCTGAACGACTTTACCATAACGTTGCTGCGCGTTTACCATCGCCCGGCATTCTTCAATGGAATTGCCTACCGGTTTTTCTACATACACATCTTTGCCCGCGGCACAGGCGTTTATCATCATAAGCGCGTGCCAGTGGTCAGGACTGCCAATGATCACGGCATCGATATCTTTCTGCTCCAGCAACTTCCGGTAGTCAGTGTAGGTTTTTACTTTCGTGGTATCAACCTTCATTTTAACCAGGTCGTTCATCCGTTTATCTATCACGTTTTTGTCCACATCACAGATGGCTATGAGGTTAACTCCGGGTATTTTTAATGCGGCATTAACATCAGACCAGCCCATACCATTGATGCCTATGACACCGATGTTTAGCTGGTCACTGGGGGCTATGCGGCTCTTAAATATCGCAAAAGCCTGGTTGTTAAAAGAGGAGGCTATTAATCCCCCGCCTGCGATGGCAGCGGAGTTATAAAGAAAATTTCTGCGGGATGTCATGGAATTATTTTTTAGCAATGCAAAAGTTGTTAGAGGTTTCGAAGGTAACAATTATAACCACAGAGAAATACAGGAGAAAAAAAAGAGTGCCGCAGAGGAGCTCTTTCTCCGTGCCACTCTTTTTCTTCTCCTGTATTTCTCTGCGGTTAATTTTAAAAAGACTCACCAAGTAACTGCCTGATCGTTTCATCAAATTCTTTCTTAAAAGCCTTGTAATGTACGCCCGTGCCCGGACCAGTGAAGCCGGTGTATATTTTTCTTACAATACCCTTTTTGTCGATGAATATAGAGGTGGGAAATGCTTTTATTTTGTTTAGCTGCGGCAATGTTTTTTCTGTTCGCAGCGAGTCCGTTACAGTAACACCTGTTAACAGTACAGGATACGTTACATCAAATCGTTGCTGGAAAGATAAAAGCGACTTTTTAGATCTTTCAATATCTGTGCTGCGCTCATAGGCAAGTGCAATCACCTCTACGCCGTCTTTCCTGTGTGCCTTATAGTAATCGCTAAGGAACCGGGTTTCATCCATACAGTTAGGACACCAGGAGCCCATTATCTGGATTACTACCACTTTGCCTTTGTACCTTTCATCTTTAATGGACACCATTTTATCATCGGTACTTTTAAAGCTAAAATTTAGTGTTGTCTCGCCAGGTCTTAGGCTGGTGGCAGCATAACCGTCTGGTAAACTGGCGGTTTCATTTTTCACTGCTGACCACTGCTCAACGCCTACAGCGCCTGCATAAAGCTTACCCGCGGATATTGTTTTATCATCATCAATATTAGCTGTGAACAAATAGGCGTGGTCACCATCAAAAGCACTAAGTTTTAAGCTATCGCCACTAACTACGCCTTCCAGGTATCTGTAATCACCGGTTGCTGTAAGGAAAGTGCCGGTAAGGTGGGAGCCATCCTGTTCAAATTCGCCAACAGCATCGGTCACCACGTTGGATGCGTTTTTAAAAGTTACGGACCACCTGCCGGAAATTTTATGCAGTGCAGGCTTTGAACCAGGAAAACGTTGCTGATTATAAACAGCGCTAAATGGCATTGCTCTTATGCTGTCCGCGCCTTTCTTCAGCCAGGAACCTTGAAGGTTGCCATTTTGCTGCACTCTGGCTGCAAAAGCCGATTCAAAAAAGGGCATTTCTATATAAACAGAATCGCCTTTGATGCTGACTTTATCTACCAGTAAGCGCTCTCCGCCATTTATTACATATAATATTTTTTTACCGGCGCTGTCTTTTGTCTCCATATTAAAAACTATCGACTGGCCGTCTACGCGCTGGATGGATGCTCTCCAGGTGCCATTTTTCAGAGAAGGCTTCGCCGTTCCCCAGTGACACGAACAGATAAAAACGAACAGAAAGAAAAGCACAGCCGTCAAGGTAAATTTTTGTAACTGCATAACGTATTACTTGAATTGGGTATTTTAAACTTTGGCAGGCTTGTTATAATCCAAAGTTAAAACCCAGTGAGCTTATCTGGTTTAACTGCTCAGCAACCTATTTGAAATGTAAATATATTAAACCCCGCCAGAGGAGTGGAGATTTTTGCCTTTTTTAACTTACAGTAAAATGAGTTTAATTTCATAAATTAGCCGTTAATTTAACTAACTACGGCTTGTTGGAACAAACATTCTTTAACGAAAAATTGCTCCTGGCAGCGATGTCAGAAGGAGACGAGAAAGCATTTTCCCGCCTTTTTCATACCTACCGTGACAAGCTTTATTCCTTTATATTTATTCTCTCAGCATCTTCCCAACTTGCTGAAGATACCGTTCAGGAAATATTTTTAAAGATCTGGCAGAAACGCGGTGACGCGAAAGGTATCCGTGAATTCGATTCTTACATCTTCAGAATGGCACACAACCATGCGGTGACCACGTTAAAAAGAAAGGCTAAGGAAACTTTTATTTTGCAGGAAATGGACCAATTAGCCACCGATTCAATTGAATTGGCGACTGCGATCGAAAATAAGGAGGCACATTCCGCGGTCCGTCGTGCAATTGACAACCTGCCTGATAAACAAAAACAGGTATTCTTATTAAGTCGCGATTACGGCTTAAAGCAGGCTGAGATCTCCCGTATCCTCAATATTACAGTTCCCACCGTTAAGAGCCATATAACTCAGGCGATGCATTCCATCAAGAAACAATGCAAAGACCTTTACCCGGTTTTTAAAATTGTGCTTGTTTTATTTTTTTCCTATCCCCGGTAAAAAAATATTTTTTCTACTACTACGACTTTTTTTCCTGCCGATTGTCTTTTGTGAGAGACAGCTTTTGGCCTCCTGGAAATCAGAGAGAAATCCTTGTTAAAGATGAAAAACCGGTTATTAAACCAGTTGTCTCGCAAAAAATATGACAGAATCTAAGGTCCGATATTTAGTGCAAAAATTTTTCAGGAACCAGTGTACGGATACTGAAAAAGCTGAGTTGGCTGACTGGATCGAAAGATCGGCGACTGATGCAGCGTTGAAGTCTATCCTTGCCGACGCCTGGAAAGATTTTCAACCGACAGCGTCGATGCCTGTGAACAAGGCAGACGCGATATTATCTGCCATACTGAACACCAAAGAGGAGCTTGCAACTACCGACGTACCTGCACAACAACTTTGGTGGAAGAAGTTGTCGGTTGCCGCTGCGTTAATCCTACTGTTAGGTTCGGCCGGCTATTTATTGATGTTTAATGATAATAGACAGAAAATAGGAAGAAACCAGAATTTGCCCGTTAATAGTGCAAAAGATGCCGGGAGCAACAAGGCTGTGCTTACCTTATCGGATGGCTCCCGGCTTTTTCTGGATACGGGATTTGCAGGAACGCTGGCCAGGCAGGG
>JBBPYM010000267.1:0-2754 GCA_038199905.1 Chitinophagales bacterium
CTCCCCTTTTGCGGTCGGATCTGTTTTGAATTTCCATTCTCCATTTAATGAAAGTTCATCCTTCACTTTGGCTTGAGAGAAAGAAATAATGTGAAAGAAAGATAAAAAAATAATGCAGGCTAATTTCATAAGTAGTTTTTGAGTAATCGTCGTTACCAATGCCCTGACATCGTTTGTAAGCACCAGCGTATTCATATTATTAAATTTTTCCGTAGAGTTAATTGATAATAAAGTTTAAAAGTCATATACTTACTCCAAAATCAGTACTATTAATCCATAGGGATTTAAGGTTACGGAAGTTTCATTTTCCCTGTTTGCTGTAGAGACGACATTGCCACGTTGATCCTTTATTGTAATTTTTTTAAAGGTCTTACTCTTGTTCCCCCAGGTTAATTTTGCTTCTGCAGCCTGCCAATAATTATTTAATAGAACAACGTATGTTTTACTTTCATTGATAGAATTTGCCACGATATAGTCAATTTGCGGCAGGTTACAACTCACTACATCTTCGGTACTTTTCAACTGAGCCAACTCGCCGAAGATTTTTCCTGCTTCAAAACCGTATGTTTGATGTGGCCCGACTTTCGGGGTAACAAATCCTCTGGGGAAAGATATCCCGCCTTCTGAGCGCATTTCTGCTTCCGCCATTAAATAGTCAGTTATCCATCCAATCTGCCACCATGCATGATGAGGAAATGGGCCCGAGCCTTTGTTCATCGCCGCCCAGTAATATGACGCTACGCTGGTTTTAGGATCAACAAAGGCATCGCGGCCAATTGCAGCGGCACGAGCCATGTCTGCAAAAATGCTGTCTTTAGTTAATTCAAATATCCGAATAAACATACCGGCATGACTGGCCAGCTGAATGGGCCCAAGCCTGGTAGCCGATCCAAAAATTCCACCATGTTCAAAACTTAAACCCGCCTGTGCAATTTCCCAATCTTCTCTTTGTATCCCGTTTACATTTTTGATCTGATGGTTTGGAATGGGGTGCGTGTAAATGGACGCCGTATAAATTTGGGCTGTAGTAATAGCTGCCTGTTTGTATTTATTAAGTTGGGTGATCTCATACAAATCTAAAAAAACCTGTGCGGTTTGTCCTGTAGCAAAATCAGGAGCATAACGCGCATCACCACAGACACCTAAAAAACTTCCTGTTTTCACTGCATTTTCAATTAGCCAGTCAGCACCATTTTTAGCGGCTGATAAATATTTTTCATCCTTTAAAATACGATACGCCACAAGTAAACCATAAAATGTAGGACGCAGGTCTCTTACATCTTTAAATAATTCCTGCTCAGTTGGCCTGTCATACGCCACTACCCAGCTACCATCAGGTTTTTGCCACGTTAACAGTGCGTCGGCTCCAAGTCGTAGCCTGTTTTCCAACTCTTTATTGCCATGATCAAATAGCAGAATATTACCGATATCAAGCATGGAGTAATAAGTTAAAGCAATGGGTTCCACCACTGCACCCCATTCTTCCACAAACTTCTTCGATTTTGCAAGGTAGTACTGACCAATCGCGGCTCCTTTAAAAAACCCTGGTTCCGTTTGTTGTTGAACCATTTTAAAATTCAGCGCATACGGCAGGCGCTGTCTTGTTAAGAGTGTATCTTTTGTTTCAGCAGCTAACATCCACATTGCGCCATAGTCGGAATTTTTCATGGCATCTTTATCTGAACCGACCACACCTCCCAAATAAGATTGGGCACCGATCTTCAAACCCTTAAACTCTTCCACGTTCCACATTGAAGTAGTGGAATCAGTTAAATAATGATGCATTTGTTCTATGCGGGATGTTAAAGATTGTTTACCCTGACGCATATGGAGTCCCTCTTTGAAAGCATATATGTCATACGCCGCATGCTTCAATGTATTGAACCAGCCATCATTTCCAACACTGTATCGAAAAGTATAAGTGATGATATCACCCTCGTTTAACGCTGATTTGGGTTCGCCAAGAACAGGATAATACAGCGTTGGAGTTAGTTCAGCTCTGCGGTTCTTATGCGAGAGCCCTATAAACCAATCTGTTTGTGTAATCTTATCCTTTGCCCATGGATCCCTGGCCAGTCCGGGATCAGGGATAACGGCGAAAGTGATACCATTGGTTGCCGTAACCATCGGGCATAACGTGCTGGCGCTACGTTCACGATATATAACGGGCAGTTCAGGAATGCCATGCCCATATGCATATGCCAATGCAAAATTCTTTTGCATTTTATTTCCCTGGAAATAGCCGGGAACGGTTGCCCATGATAAATTCTTTTCTGTAACCAAAGCCAGGGAAGGACTCGCTAAAGAAAAATAACCAGCTTGTTTTACCGCAAGAGTTTGTTTAACTACAATGTCACCGGTAAAATCATTATCGAGGCTCCATTCAGTTGTAATAGAAGCCACTTCAGTCTCCTGCTGAAACCGGATGTTGTTTAAAGAAATCTGCCTGCCTTCTTTCGCGAAAAAATAGTAGGCTTTACCAGCAGTATTTAACGATACAGGGTTAGTGCTCTCTGCCCATTGCGTTAATTGATATTTGTAATTCGGCTCCGGAAATGTAACACCCGTTATAGTTTTGAAAGTTGTATTAGAACGGGTATCCGGCTTTTCTGATGCGTACAGCAACGTATTTTCGCCCGATGGATTTTCCGCCTTTACCCAGTTCTGGCCTTTCCAAACAGATAACATTTTTACTTTCCATCCACTTGTAGTTTGTTGCCAGACTAATTTTACTTTATTAGTACTTAATGAAAG
>JBBPYM010000268.1:0-7605 GCA_038199905.1 Chitinophagales bacterium
AAATCCAGAAATGTACGAACCAAGGTTAAGCATCAAGTAGAAAAAGTTAAAGAACCAGCGCTCGATATGCTGGATCAATTAAAGTTTAAGATAACAAAGCGGTTGAAATGATTGCGAAAAATGAAGAGCTTTGCAAATCGCTGTTCATTTTTTTATAGTGTGGCGATAGAAAAAGGCACGCAACATGACAGAACTTGTCATATTGCGTGCCTTTAATAGGTCTGATAATCGCAGTTAAACGCTTAGTGTACCTTCAACGCCGTCATCCATTGTTTTGCCCGTCACTACGGAACTAAGGATTTTAACCATTGAAACTACCTTGTTGTTCTTTGTATCCCAATAATAAGATTCTTCTGGTGCAACCTTTATGAGGGTAACTTCCGGGTCATCTTTACCTTCTGTGAACCATGCTTTTATTATCGGACTCCAGTACTTCTCTATCTTCTCACGGTCAGTGGTGATAACAGCTGATCCGTATACCGACAAAAATTCAGAACTGGAAGGATTTGAGAAAAACAACTGAACACGTGGATCGTCGTTAATATGATGATTTTTATCGCTTGACTTTGCACTAAAAAACCAAATACTGCCTTCATCATCTGTTTCCATTGCAGACATGGGCCTTGTACTAAGCGGCACAGTGTTAAGATTTGTGGTGAATAAACACATCTGCTCACTTTTAACCAATGACTTAATTTTGTCAATTGCATCATTACCACTTAAGTTGTCAATATGTTCGTTGTCTGGCATAACCAATATTTTAGGTGAATGAATTTTGTAGACTATTAAAAAAATTATGCCATAGATACTTTAGCTATCAGCAGGCAGCTAGTTCAACACTTTGCCTGCTGCACTGCTACTGTGGGCAAGTTCAATGATATGAACAACTTCAAGCGCATCTTCAACAGATACCGGAACGGCTGTGTGGTTGCGTAAGGCATTACAGACTGCCTCAAAATAATCCATATAGTTTCCCTGTAAGGTAGGGACCTTTTCCCTGATAATTGTTCCACCAGTGTCTGTGTGTAACAGTCCCTGTTCAGAAGTTGGCTCTATGCCCCAATCGGGGGAGCCGGGAATTTTCCCTGCCTGTAACGCAGCTTCCTGTATATCTCCACGGCTCTTTATAAAAGAACCTTTGGAACCATGCAGAATATATGCAGGCAGGGCCTCTCGAACGAGATAACTGGACTTCAATTTTACACGCAGGTTAGGATAATATAATACGACCTCAAAATAATCATCAACTTTTGAGATAGGACGTATAATACGAACATCGGCAAAAACAGCTTCCGGCTTTCCGAATAACTGTAATGCCTGGTCGATCAGGTGTGAGCCAAGGTCGTACAGCGAACCTGTTGCTCCCCCTGGTAGTTCCTTGTGCGCTTTAGGACTTAGTTCTTCCTTGAAGCGGTCAAAATGTATCTCTACATCTACTATTTCTCCCAGCAAGCCATCACGCACTATCTTTTGAACCGTTCTGAAATCACTATCGTACCGGCGGTTGTGGAATACTGTTAGCAACTTCCCTTTGTCTTTTGCAAGGGCTATCAGTTCAGTTGCTTCGGCGGATGTTGTAGTAAAGGGCTTCTCAACCAATACATTTTTATTTGCGAGCAGCGCTTTTTTGGTAAAATCATAGTGCGTATAGTTGGGAGTGTTTACGATAACCAGCTCAACTTCATCGTCAGCCAGCAGCTCCTCCAGGGAACGATAAATTATTGCATCAGGGTATTTTTGATTAGACAATCCCTTGCTTCTTTCCAGCACACCATGTAAGGTAAAACAAGGGTGCGCATGGATAAATGGTGCGTGGAAAACCCAGCCCGACATTCCAAATGAGCAAAGCGCCGTTTTAATGGTTTGCATATATTATTTTTATTAGGTTAACTGGACTGGCACAAAACATTTGGTTACTAGTGGGATGCATCGATTTTATTTCCAATTCCCGTAATTTTTAATGTATCATTGTTGCCTGATTTATAGGGGAAGTTAAACGGTATACAATTAAATTAAAATTTTTTTTACAGAACGAGACGAGCCATGATGTGAGGACCTGTAATTCCGAACTGCGGCATTTTGCCAGACAGTTCAGTTTTTGATTGCAGCGCAGCCATATTTTTTAACTTTATATATTTAATCATGAAAAAAAAGAATTTCTTTTTTTACGGGCAGGTAAGTTTACTACTCATTTTGCTGGTGAGCCTGGCGTGGCTTCCTAAGTCAGCACTTTTAGAAGATCCATTAGCTGCAAATAGTACTGACCTGAAAATTGCCGAACCCCAGGCGAAAAAGAAAATTATTTTTATTGCCGGTCCCTGCAGCCATGGTCCTGGAGAGCATGAGCACAATGCGGGCTGTTTGTTATTGGCTGGTCAATTAAATAAGCATGCGGGGGATCACGTGGAGGCGACTGTTTTCCAGGGATGGCCCGCTGATACTTCCGTGCTTGAAGACGCAGCCAGCATAGTTATGTATATGGATGGCGGTGGTGGGCATCTTGCATTAAAACACCTGAAGCACCTGACTGCACTCATGAAAAAAGGGATTGGCCTCACCTGCCTGCACTACGCTGTTGAAGTTCCTACAGAAAACGGCGGCCCGGAGTTTAAAAACTGGCTCGGCGGTTACTTTGAAACTTTCTGGTCCGTCAACCCGACATGGCAGGCAGAATTTAAATCCTTCCCCAAACATCCTGTTACCAATGGTGTAAAACCTTTCTCTCTATACGATGAATGGTACTATCATATGCGCTTCCAGGACAATATGAAAGGCGTAATACCCATTCTAACTGCTATCCCTCCTGCCTCAACACTTGAAAGAAAGGATGGCCCTCACGAAGGCAATGAATTCGTTCGCAAGGAACTCGGAAAGCCACAACATGTTGCATGGCTCACACAACGCACTGATGGTGGCAGGGGCTTTGGATTTACGGGTGGCCACTATCAAAAAAACTGGGGTGATGAAAATGTTCGCAAGCTTGTCCTGAACGGGATATTATGGACCGCAAAAATAAATGTTCCTGCTGGCGGGGTTAACACTCCTGCTTTAACAGCCAACGAGCTTCTTGCAAACCAGGATCAAAAACCATGTAAAAGATAATCTTTGAAAATTGATCATAGACACAATTCCTTCCAACAAAAATTTGAATTATGAACTTTGGAATTAATACGTTTTTGTTTACGTCTCCGTTTACAAACGAATCAGTAAATTTATTTCCTCAATTTAAAACCTGGGGTTTTGATTCAGTAGAGATAGCGCTTGAAGACGTTTCCCATATTGACCCGGTAATAATAAAGGAGCACCTGGATAAAAACGGACTTGTATGCAAAACAGTTTGTGCTGCCATGGGGCCAGACCGGGATCTTCGCGGTACACCCGAACAACAACAAACGGGTCTTGCTTATTTGAAAGGACTCCTGGATACAATGGTACCCCTGGGAGCGGATATGCTTATTGGCCCTTTGTATTCATCTGTAGGCAGAGCAGATGCCGTTCCAGCAGACGAATATGCCAAACAATGGCAACTTGTAGTTGGTCACTTGAAAGATGTTGCAAAATATGCAGCGGAACGCGGACTTAAATTGGGTATAGAACCCCTTAACCGTTTTGAAACTGATTTTTTAAATACGGTTGACCAGGCATTGAAACTTATTAAAGAAATTGATAATCCGGTTGTATTCCTGCACTACGACACTTTTCATATGAACATTGAGGAGAAACACCAGGTGAAGGCAATTGAAAAAGCAGGTAAACTCCTGGGGCATTTTCATGCATGCGGCTGCGATAGGGGAACACCAGGCAATGACCATATTGACTGGCCAGGCATTTCAAAAGCGCTTAAAGGTTTGGGTTATGACAGGGGTGTAGTAATTGAGTCTTTTACTACTGATGTAAAAGTTATTGCTAAAGCTGCCGCGATATGGCGCCAGATGGAGCCCTCACAGGAAGCAATAGCCGCAGATGGGGTTAAGTTCCTGAGAAAGACGCTGGGGTAAGTGCAGGTTTTTATGAGGTAGTAAGCTATCAGCCATCAACTATCAGCTATCGGCCTTCGGTTGGGTTGACAGGTGGTGCTTAACGCGTCTTTTGCTGGTTTAAAGCGAAGACATCACCTTCGCCATTATAATAGTGTAGGCATAAACGTTAGTTCAAAGTTTGCCTGCTGAACCTTGCACTAACTTTTCATGTAAAGCCATAACCTGCGGAATTAACAATTGTTGTTCATTGTTGAAGATCACAAAGTCGCACAAGTTCATCTTGTCATCTTCCTGCATCTGGTTCTGCATGCGACGCTCGACTTGGGCCGCACTGATGGAATCACGTTCCATTACTCTTTTTATCCTCAACTCAATTGGTGAAGAAACGCCAATAACATAGTCGAGCTTGCTGTCAGAGCCGCTTTCAAAGATAATCGCCGCTTCTTTAAGCGCGTATGGTGAGCTTTGTGCCTTCATCCACCGCTCGCTGTCTGCGATGGTGACAGGATGTACAAGGGCGTTGAGTTGCCGCAAGCTGTCTTTATCCTTGAAAACAAAGGCTGCCAGGTGTGAACGGTTGAGAGAGCCGTTTACGTACACCTCCTTTCCGAATAATTCAGTAAGCTGCGATCTTAAATGCTTGTCTTCATTCATGATCCTTTTTGCCTCAAGGTCAGCATAATAAACCGGAATACCGATTACTTCGAATATCCTGGCCACGGTTGTTTTGCCTGAGCCTATCCCGCCTGTTAAACCTACCGTTAGCATGGGGCTGTAATTAATATGAGTATAACAGATGCATCTTCAGAAAGGCTACATTGAAATACGGGGAAGCAAAGAAACCTGTTCTTCACTTCCCCGTAATTTCTTTAAAACAAATTATTTTTTGTCCGTTAGCACAGCTTTGTTAAGCTGCTGGCTCCACTCGATGGAGATAGAACTTTTTTCCATTTTAAGGTAGCTGCCGGGGTTCACTTCGAGCGAAATGGTGCCATCGTCATTTACCTTGTTGATGGAACCATGTATACCGGCAATTGTTACAACTTTATCACCTCTCTGCAAGTTTTCCTGGAATTTCTTAGCGTCCTTGGCTTTTTTAGCCTGTGGGCGAATCATGAAAAAATAGAAAACCAGTATCATACCACCCAATAAAAATAGTGTGTAGTTGCTGCCTGCACCCGCTGCCGGGGCTTGTAATAAAATCAGATAGTTCATGTTTAATTTTGCTTTAATTTATGTAATCAGCTTTTTTTATCTACTTCAACTGTAAACACGAGCTCATGTTGTTGAGTTCCCGTGGTGTTTGCGGAAACAAATATAGACTTATGTTGTGTACCTGTTCTGCCATTGCTGTCAAAAGCGCCTTTTATAACACCTTCATTGCCCGGGGCAATAGGCTGCGTAGGGGTTTCGGCCACAGTGCAACCACAACCCGGCTCTACTTTGCTTATTATTAATGGTTGTGTGCCGGTATTTTTAAAATGATAAACAACTTCCAGTTTCTGGCCTTCGGCGATTTTGCCAAAATCAATTGCTTTCTGCTGCCATTCAATAGAAGTAAGTTTCGACGAATCAGTACTGCTACTGTTTATATCTGTTGTTGTTTTGCCAGCATCGGTTTGACCGCAACCTGCCGTGATCATTACGATTAAAAGAGTTACAAGAGTGAAACGCATGGTTGTTTTTTGCAAAGGTAATGATTGCCGGTTATTTGGTTGCAATTAGCAAACCGTTTTTTACAAGCGGTACACGCTTCACGCCTTTTTCCTGAAATCAGTTTTTGTCATCGTATTATCGCGCACAAGGTCCTTGTGAATGTTATCCAGGATGCCGTTTACAAACTGGCCGCTCTGTGGCGTGCTATAATCTTTTGCAAGGTCGATGTATTCATTAATGGTAACTTTTGGCGGAATAGTCTCAAAATACAGGAACTCGCAAACACCCATCTGCATAAGGATCATATCCAGGGTGGCAATACGTTCAGAATCCCAGTTATTCAATTTAGGTTTTATAAGTTCAAGGGTCAATTCTTTTTTGTCAAGAACGGTGAGGAGCAGGTTTTTTGCGTAGAGCCATTTTTCGGTGCTCAGCATTTCATTGAAATTGTAACTGCCAGGTTTTTGCAGGTAATTTTGGATCAGTAAGATGATCATTTCGCAATCATCGTCCCAGTTAGGGAACAGCTCTTCAATATGATAGATAAAATCTTCGTTTGGTAATAGGAGGTCATTGAAGATAAAATTGAGGATGTCTTTTTCGCCCTTTTTATCTCTTCCTTCGATGGCAATATATTCCTGGTATTCAGTTGTTCTAACAAGCTCCAGGTACATTTTACGCACCAGTTCTTTGTCTAGCAGGTATTCGAGTTTGTCGTCTTTTAAATTCTTTTGATAGGAACTGTCTTCGAGGATACGCCATACCAGCTCATTACCTGCCGACTTAATGTTAACAGAAAGGTCCTCACGACTGGGAAGGTGTTTAGAAGCCCTTAGAACTGCCGAAGTTTCCGAATAACGGGCTACTTCGGTGATAAAATAAATTATATAAACAAAAAGCTGCCTGCTATGGTCAAAATGTTTTTGAAGCGTTCTGATTTCCTGTCCTGGTTTTATATCAAACTCCATGGTTTCGATACTGTAAAGCGTTTGCATAACCTTCACACGGATGTTTCTTCTACTGATCATTTATAAAGAACTTGTTTGAGGCGGCGAAGATAGGAACTTTTAGCTATCAGCCGTCAGCTACCAGCCATCAGCTGGACGTAAATTTTTAAATTTGGGTTAGATGATAAACTTTATCGAGGGTACATCAGTAAGTTACTTTCAAAAATTCAGGACTTTGGCTGATAGCTGATCGCTGATAGCTGATAGCTGAAAGCTTTCCCTGCAACAATGTCAATCTCCTTCCACATGTTGTCACACACCTTACCAGAACTGTCAATTTTCCTGCTGAAACTGCCAAGAATTTCCCATTTTTGGGTTGTTTAGTGGTTTGGTATGAAATTCGTTTAGCTTTGCACACCTAATATTTTCAAAACAAAATCAAACAAATAACATGGCTAACAAGTTAAACATTACCCCATTACACGACAGGGTAGTAGTGAAACCCGCTGCTGCTGAAGAAAAAACTGCAGGTGGTATAATTATCCCAGATACTGCAAAGGAAAAACCACAACGTGGTGAAGTAGTTGCAGCTGGCCCCGGCAAGAAAGATGAGCCGGTAACTGTAAAAGCTGGTGACACCGTTTTATACGGCAAGTATTCCGGTACAGAAATAAGTGTTGATGGTCAGGATTTCCTCATCATGAGAGAAAGTGACATTTTAGCAATTGTTTAAAGATGTTATATTTCACCATTTGTTTAAAAATTAACAATGGTGCATATTCCTCAAATTTTAAATTCCCAAATTAAATTAATATGGCAAAACAAATATTCTTCGATATCGAAGCCCGCAACAAGATGAAGCGTGGCGTTGATACACTGGCCAACGCGGTTAAAGTAACGTTAGGACCAAAGGGTCGCAACGTAGTTATTGAAAAGAAGTTCGGTGCTCCATCTGTAACCAAGGATGGTGTTACTGTAGCTAAAGAAATTGAACTGGAAGATCCTATTGAGAATATGGGAGC
>JBBPYM010000269.1:0-10423 GCA_038199905.1 Chitinophagales bacterium
CCTACTATTGATGAGAAAACATACTGGATTGCTATTAACACCGCTAATATTGAAGGTTAACAATACATAAGTCAAATCTGACAACAACAATCTGAATTATCAATACTAACAAACAAGGGTACCTGTAAATCCAACAACATGGCTCAAATAAAACCTCTGATAAGCACTTCCTTCACTTATGAAACGTTAGAAGAAACCCTGGATGTGAAACCCAAAGGGGAGCAGTTGCATATTGGAATCCCAAAAGAAACCGCTTTCCAGGAAAACCGGATTGCGTTAACTCCGGATGCAGTGGGGGTGTTAGTTAGTAATGGCCACCAGGTTGTAATAGAACATAATGCAGGAGAAGCTGCTCATTATCATGATAAGGATTACAGTGAAGCAGGTGCACAGATTGTTTATGACAAGGCACAAGTTTTCAAAGCACCCCTGCTGGTAAAAAGCGCCCCGGTAGTAGAAGAAGATCTAAAGTTTTTGCAGCAGAACCAGTTGCTGGTTTCACCGATACATTTGTCTGCTATGAAGGCAGAGTTCCTGGAAAAAATGATGGAAAAGAAAATTACCGCTTTTTCTTTTGAGAACTTAAAGGACGACAGCGGTACCTATCCCATTGTTAGGAGTATGAGTGAAATTGCCGGGAGCGCTGTCATGTTAATCGCGGCTCAGTACCTGAGTTCCGCGAACCATGGCAAAGGAGTTTTGCTCGGAGGGATTTCTGGTATTCCACCAACGAAAGTGATTATCCTGGGTGCTGGAATCGTTGGCGAATTTGCAGCACGTGCTGCACTGGCACTTGGAGCGTCGGTAAAAATATTTGACAATAGCGTTTACCGGTTGAAGCGTTTGCAGAATAATATTGGACAACGCTTATGGACCTCAGTGATCGAGCCCAAAATATTGGCCAAACAACTTAAAACATGTGAAGTAGCGGTCGGCGCATTGTCGTCCCAGTCTGGTCGCACACCGATTGTTGTAACAGAGGATATGGTAAGTAATATGCGCACAGGAAGCGTAATCATTGACGTTAGTATCGATCGTGGAGGTTGTTTTGAAACTTCAGAAATAACCACTCACGAGCACCCAATATTTTTGAAGTATGGAGTTATTCATTATGGTGTTCCAAACATACCTTCAGGTTTTGCCAGAACCGCCTCGCAGGCAATCAGCAGCGTTTTGATGCCACTGCTGCTGGAAGCTTCTGAGGAAGGCGGCTTTGAAAATCTTATCTGGCACCAGTTACATCTTCGCAGCAGTATCTACCTGTTTAAAGGTGCATTAACTGATTTTCACCTTAGCCAGCGCTTCGACTTAAAATTTACAGACTTGAATCTCTTATTTGCAAGTCAGCGTTAAGATAGCGGAAGTGGTAGTTATCACTTTTTATAATCAGCAATACTCAATATATTATTACAGAAGCTGTATTCCTGTTCATCATTAGAACTAACAATCACCAGCCGGTTTTTACAATAGTCAGCAATAAGATTATGATATAACCTGATTCCCGGCTCATCCAGGTTGGTGCATGGCTCATCAAGTAATAAACAGGGTGTGTCTGAGAATATTGCCTGGGCAAGTTTCACCCGCTGTTTCATTCCACTTGAATAATAACGGACCTGCTTATGCGCTGCTGATTCAAGGGAAGCAATCCTGATCACTTCCTGAACAGAGATATTTTGAATTAATGGCTTGAAAATTCGATGAAAATTTAGTAATTCGGTAAGCGTCATTTCCTCTATAACTTCTAAATAGGGTGCGGCAATGGCAATAGATTTAAAAATCTCATCGGTAACCGGCTTTTTGGAGTCGCTGGTTTCATAAGTTACAGATCCTTCAGAAGAAACTACCGCGCCGGCTATTACCTGTAGCAGGGTAGACTTCCCCGAGCCGTTAGGACCGGTGATGGCATAATAGCCGCCTGTGTTAAATTCGTAGGTAAAATCACGAAAGATCCATTCCCGGTTGAAACGTTTGCCGGTTTTGGTGCAATTAATCTTCATCTCCGCTGCTGCCTTTAGTAAAGCGTTTTATTATACCTCTTCCACTTTCCCTGATAAAAGTCACTATTTCATCGCGCTCATCGCTTGCCGGGAGTTCCTCTTCAATATATTCCAGTGCCTGGGAGGTATTCATGGCTTTATTATAGATGCACCTGTAAATATCCAGGATGTGATTGATTCGTTCTATGCTAAAGCCTCTTCTTTTAAGTCCAACTGAGTTCACGCCAGCATAACTGAGAGGATTACGTCCTGCCTTTATGTAGGGAGGCACATCTTTGCCAATTAGTGATCCGCCGCTAATAAAAGTATGCTGACCAATCTGTACAAATTGGTGGATCGCGCCCATTCCTCCTATGATAGCATAGTCACCCATAATTACATGTCCTGCCATTTGGGTATTGTTACTCAAAATGCAATGATTGCCAACTACACAATCATGTGCTATGTGACTATAGGCCATGATAAGGCAGTTATTTCCTACTTTGGTGGTCCATCGATCGCGACTGCCCCTGTTAATGGTTACAAACTCCCGGATGGTTGTGTTATCACCCACCTGCACGGTGGTGTCTTCGCCTTCATATTTCAGGTCCTGTGGAATGGCTGCGATCACTGCTCCTGGGAAAATACGGCAATTTTTGCCTATGCGGGCCCCTTCCATAATTGTTACGTTACTACCGATCCAGGTTCCTTCACCTATTTCCACATTATGATGAACTACTGTAAAAGGATCGACCTTAACATTGGTCGCCAGTTTAGCATTAGGATGTATGTATGTGTGAGGATGAATCATCTTTTTTTCCAATATTAAGTTTGCCCCGGCAGCCGGAACGGTGTTTAGTTCGCCTGTTATTGATGTTGCTTACATCATTCATCTTCAAAGGATTTGACAAAGGTTTTCGTACAGGAACAAAATTTTGACCAGTATGTTAGAATAGGATAAAAGTAATTGATCCGGGAAGAACATGAAGCAGCCTCATTCACAAAAATATTATAAAGAAGTGTTTGTTACTGAATGCAAAGTTTAACGGGACATACCATCAAACCAGGTCAGTACTATTAAAAAAGATTTTTAAACCAGATTTTTAATCACGCCTTTTAACCAGTTGGGCCACAAGATTTGCTTCAGTGCACACCTTGTTACCAACGAAAACCGTTCCACGCATTTCACAAATTCCCCGCCTGATGGGAGCTGCCAGTTCCATGCGTAATAACATGGTATCGCCCGGAACCACCATTCTTTTAAACTTGCAATTGTCAATTTTTAAAAAATAGGTATCATATTGTCCTTTTTCCAACAAGCAATTTATTGCCAGAATCCCGCCGGTTTGGGCTAAAGCTTCAATTTGCAATACACCCGGCATCACGGGATTTCCAGGAAAATGACCAACAAAAAACGGTTCGTTAAAAGTAACATTCTTAAGGCCGACAATATAATTATCCGAGAGTTCGATGATCTTGTCTACCAGCAGAAATGGATAGCGGTGTGGCAGCGTTTTCTCTATTTGTTGGGTTGTATAAACCGGTTCTTTGTTAGGATCATAAACCGGCACATTCCTTATGTGTTTATTTTTTTTGATATGCTGTTTAATCTTTCGCGCAAAGTCGATGTTAGTGCTATGACCAGGGCGGTTGGCTATGATCCTCGCTTTTATAGGGTAGCCGATAAGGGCAAGATCACCAACTATATCCAAAAGTTTGTGCCGTGCAGGCTCATTAGGGAAACGTAACTCCAGGTTGTTGAGGTACCCTTCGCTTTTTACCTCCATTTTATCCCTCCTGAAGGCCTTGGCCAGACGGCCCATTTCTTCTTCAGTAACGGGCTTGTCTACTACCACAATAGCGTTATTGATGTCACCGCCTTTTATGAGGTTGTTATCAATCAGCATTTCCAGCTCATGCAAAAAACAAAATGTTCTGCAGGGAGCGATCTCAGTTTTGAAATCTGAGAGACTTTTCAGATCGGCATGCTGGGTGCCTAGAACAGGCGAGTTGAAGTCAATTAAGGTGGTGATTTTATAGTCGCTTGCAGGCATGGCGACCATTTCAACCCTCTTTGCATCGTCGTAATAATATATATTCTCATCCAGGATATACCAGGCTTTTGCACAATCCTGTTCAACAACACCTGCTTTTTCAATCAACTCAACAAAGGGTTGAGAGCTTCCGTCCATGATGGGAATTTCCGGGCCATTCAATGTAATCAGTGCGTTATCTACCCGCATACCTACCAGGGCTGCAAGGACGTGTTCTACAGTGCTCACCCTTGCCCCCTTTTCTTCCAGGGTAGTTCCCCTGGCCGTATCGGTTACCAGGTCACAGTCAGCTTTAATAATCGGTTGGTTTGGGAGATCGAGTCTTTGAAACTGGAAACCAAATCCGGGGTTGGCCGGCTTTAATGTCATGTCAACCATTGCGCCGGTATGAAGGCCGGTGCCCGAAATACTTACCTCCGAGCCTAATGTATGTTGCTTATCTGCGTTAAAATTTAATTCCATGCGGTTTCAAGTTCAGTCGGGCAAAGATAATTATTCAAGTGAGAAATAGCTTTTTTGGAAGAAAATTGCGCCGTTTAAAAAAATAGTAACGAGTTTGCTGACGATTAAATTGGAAATAATGTTAACACCTTGATTAGGTACAAACACCGATTTTAAACCTCCTCCCTGAGAAGTTTCACCATGTGTTCGAGTTCCTTTAAGCGTTTTTCCAGCTCTGGCAGATTGCGGTTTAAAGCCTGTATGCGCATGGAGGTGGAATAATCAATTGCCGGTGTTCCTGTTACAGAGGTATTTGGCTTTTTAATAGATTTACTCACCCCACTTTTTCCATTTATCTTGCTGCCATCCGCTATTTGAATGTGACCCGCCAGACCAGCCTGGCCCCCGATCATCACATTACTGCCAATTTTCGTGCTCCCGCTCACGCCAACAAGTGCGGCAATCACCGTGTTAGAGCCTACTTCCACGTTGTGGGCTATCTGTATGAGGTTATCAAGTTTAACGCCGCTTCTGATAATGGTAGAACCAATTGTTGCCCGGTCGATGGTAACATTTGCTCCTATCTCCACGTTATCTTCCACAACAACGTTTCCAATCTGCGGAACCTTTTTATAGCTGTTATCTGTTTGAGGCGCAAAACCGAAACCATCACTTCCAATTACTGTTCCCGCGTGAATGGTGGTGTTTTTACCTATTGTGCAGTCGTGGTATATCTTAACACCCGGGTGCAACGTGGTATTATCGCCAACCGTAACATTATTGCCAAGGAACACATTAGGATATATTTTTACATTTTTTCCGATCGTTACGTTCCCACTGAGATAGGCAAATGCACCGATGAATACGTCCTCGGTTAAAGTAACGGTTTTGTCTATATAGGATGGTTGCTGAATGCCTCTTAATTGTTGCTGCTGCATTTCCTGGTATTTGGACAGCAAGCTGGCAAACGCAGTGTAAGCGTCTGGAACTCTTATGAGTGAGGCAGTTACCGGTTGTTTTAGCTCAAGTGAATCGTTGAGGATTATTATGGAAGCGGTTGTGGTGTACAAATAATCTTCATACTTAGCATTCGCCAGGAAAGCCAGTTGCCCCTCCCCCGCCTCTTCGATCTTGCCAAAAGATCCGACTGTTATGTCCGGATTCCCTTCCACTTTTCCATTAATAATCAAGGCAATCTGGGCAGCTGAAAATTTCATAAATGATCTTTTTATCTCTGGCTATTTGAGATAACAAATATAAAATTTTTTTACAGGGTTAGCTAAATTATGATGAATGAGCGCATTGTCTACCTGGGAAATGTCTTTAACTGTTCCATCGCGAAACAAAATGTTTATGCGTTCATCATAGGGGTCGTAGGTAGTGTTTTCTGCCTGTCCCTGCAATAAAAAATAGCCGGATTCTTCTTCGGTTATGTCCAGCTTTTCACAGATTTCTTTTCTTTTCTCCTCAATCCAATTGGTTTCAAAAGGCGATGCCTGTAATTTCACTTTGAATAACTGCCTGTTTACAAGTAATTTACAAAGCAAGGAAAGGATCTTATCGGGGTGAAAAATCCAGTTTTTTATTGTTGCCAGCACATCATAATCATCCAGTAAGCAAAATTTCTCCAGATGCTGACCGATGGGCTCTTTGTTGCCGGGACTCTGCAGAAAAAAGTCAAGTGATAAAGATGCAGCCCGTAGTTCAATGTCTCTTGCAATAAGCTCCTTAGCACGCTCTATGATCTTTACAAGCATTTTTTCTGCACTCAGCACTGTTTTATGAAGATAAACCTGCCAGTACATGAGCCGACGGGATACCAGGAATTTTTCGGTTGTATAAATGCCTTTTTCTTCAATCATCAGCTGATTATTATGTACAGTGAGCATTTTTAAAATGCGATCGTAGCCGATTGACCCTTCTGAAACGCCGGTAAAAAAGCTGTCACGGGTAAGGTAATCCATCCGATCAACATCCAACTGTCCTGAAACGAGCTGGTGTAAAAACAACTTGTGATAATTGTTGGTGAAAATGTTAATAGCCATTTCAAGTTGCCCTTCAAACTCTTTATTAAAAGCCCGCATTAGCAACAGCGATATGGTTTCGTGGTCCACTCCAGGTATCAGGATATTTTCCAAGGCATGAGAAAATGGACCGTGTCCAATATCATGAAGAAGGATGGCAACTTTGGCTGCTTCTTCTTCTTCTGCGGTTACTTCAAAACCCTTGTTCTTCAATTCCATCAGTGCACCGTTCATCAGGTGATATGCCCCCAGCGAATGGTGCAGTCGCGTATGCACTGCTCCTGGGTACACGAGGTGTGCAAACGCCATTTGGTGTATCCTCCGCAGACGCTGGTAACATGGGTGAGAAATAATTTTAAATATCAAAGCATTGTCAATGGTTATAAAACCAAAAACCGGGTCATTGACAATCTTGCGTAAATGAGTGGGCATTGTGTTTCAGCTTTGTTAAAGAGTTTATCAAAGAACCAACAAATCCCACAAATGCCAATGGTATAAAATAAATTTGTTAGCTTTCGTTAAATTGAATATCAACCTTTTCTGGACCTTAAAACTGTTTTTTGTTGATTGCATTAACGCGGGAGATCACAATTTAAATTCGAAACTATAGATGTCATTAGCTAAAATTTTGTGGGTAGATGATGAGATTGAAAGTTTGCAATCTCAGAAAATGTTTTTGGAAAGCAAGGGGTATGATGTACATACATTAACAAATGGCTTTGATGCTATTGATTATGTTAAGGAAAACCAGGTAGATGTTGTGCTGATGGATGAAACAATGCCAGGCATTACCGGGCTTGAAACGCTTGCAAAGATAAAAGAAGTCAGCTCCCAGATCCCCATTGTGCTTATTACAAAAAATGAGACCGAGAATTTGATGGATGATGCCATTGGCAGCCAGATCAGCGATTATCTTATCAAACCGGTAAATCCGAACCAGGTACTGCTGTCGCTTAAAAAAATACTCGATAATAAACGACTGGTTGCTGAAAAAACCACTTCCGCATACCAGCAGCAATTTCGAAATTTATTCATGGTGCTTAACAGTAATCCCAATTATAATGAATGGATGGAGATTTACAGGAAACTTGTTTATTGGGAACTTGAGATGGGAAAAAGTGACAGTCCGGAAATGATGGAGATTTTCCAATCGCAGAAACAGGAAGCCAATGCAGAATTTTTTAAGTTTATCTCCCGCAATTATACATCGTGGGTAAATCCTAAATCACAGGAAGCACCGGTAATGTCGCATACTTTGATGAAACAAAAAGTGCTTCCGGCAGTGGAAAAAGGTGTTCCAACTTTTTTCATTCTGATCGATAATCTGAGGTATGATCAATGGAAGGTTATCCAGCCAATCTTTGCAGAAACCTTCAGGATCATTGAGGAAGATACGTTTTACAGCATTCTTCCTACAGCCACGCAATACTGTCGCAATGCCATTTTTGCCGGGCTGCTGCCGATAGATATTGATAAGCAGTTTCCCGCTCAGTGGAAGAACGATGATGAAGAAGGGGGGAAAAATTTGTATGAAGAAGACTTTTTTCGCGCCCAGCTCAAACGTTTAAAACGAGAGGACATCCGGTTTTCCTATACAAAAGTGGTGAACCATAATGATGGTCAAAACCTGCTGAATAATATTCACAACCTGCTGGGCAACGACCTGAATATTATTGTGTACAATTTTGTTGATATGCTGAGTCATGCCCGAACTGAAATGGAAGTTCTTAAAGAGCTCGCCAGTGATGAAGTTAGTTATCGCAGCATTACCAGTAGCTGGTTTGAACATTCGCCCTTACACCAGGCGTTAAAAAAGATAGCGGATAAAAAAATTAACGTTGTGCTCGCCACGGATCATGGCAGCGTGAGGGTAAAAAATCCCTGCAAAGTTATTGGTGACAAGCAAACTACTTCAAATCTCCGGTATAAACACGGCAGGAATCTTAACTATGATGCTAAGGAAGTGCTGGCATTCCGCGACCCGAAAGAAGCCGGTCTGCCCAGTCCAACGCTGAACTCATCCTATATATTTGCCAGGGAAGACAGGTTTTTGTGTTATCCTAACAACTACAATTATTATGTAAATTATTACAGGAATACATTCCAGCATGGCGGTGTGAGCCTGGAGGAAATGATTGTTCCTGTTATCAGGATGACAAGTAAATAGCTGTCAGTTGTCAGCTATCAGCTATCAGCAGAGTTCATAGTAGTGCAGGCAACTCGAGGTTTAATTTTTCCCGACTCAGTATCATTATTGTTTTATTACTAATCCCTGATAAGTGGCTGATAGCTGAAGGCTGAAGGCTGAAGGCTGAAAGCTTGACCACCAAACTTCACTATCTTTGCACCCGAAACTCCTTCTCAATGAAATACAGCCAACTTTCTTTAAACAAAATAGAAAAGATCCTTGAAGAATCTGAATATGTGGTCAGGTATGAAAGGGGAACTTTCCAGAGTGGATATTGTATTCTGGAAGAGAGAAAGATCGTTGTGTTGAATAAGTTTTTACAAACAGAAGGTCGCATTAGCATACTGATTGACCTGATTCCTCAATTGAACATTAATACCGGTCAACTAACACCTGAAACCCTGAAGGCCTACGAGGACGTTATCCAGCGTCACCAGTTAGCCAATGACGCATAGATGCGAAAGCTTCCGTTGTTTCTGCCATGAATTCTAATCTTACATAAATTCCATATTTGGCCTGTGGCGTATCCATCTCTAAAAATAACTTTTCTTGGAACCGGTACCAGTGGTGGTGTTCCAATGATCGGGTGTGAATGTGAAGTTTGTACTTCTACTGATAAGAGAGATAAACGCCTCCGTTCAAGTATTCTGGTGCAGTCTGAAAAAACTACGCTTGTAGTGTATGCAGGGCCCGATTTCCGGTACCAAATGCTGCGCGCTAAAGTTAAACGACTTGATGCTATTATTTTTACCCATCCCCATAAGGATCATATAGCGGGACTGGATGATGTCAGGGCCTATAATTTCTTTACGAAAAAGGCGATGCAGATCTATGCGAATGCTTTAACCCAAAAGGCTTTAAAAACCGAGTTTGCTTACGCTTTTTCAGATAAAAAGTATCCCGGCATTCCGGAGCTAAATCTGAACCTGATAGAAACAGATGATTTTTTTGTAGGCGATATTCCTGTAATACCTGTGAACGTGTGGCATTTAAACATGCCCGTACTGGGCTTTCGTTTCGGCAACTTTACCTACATCACTGATGCCAACCGAATAGAAGAACAGGAAAAACTAAAGATCATGGGCTCAGAGATACTTGTACTAAACGCCCTGCGTAAACAAAAACACATCTCGCATTTCAACCTGGAAGAAGCGGTTGCCCTAGCACAAGAACTTGCTATCCCACAGGTGTATCTTACCCACATGAGCCACCAGTTGGGAAAGCACGAAGAAGTAAACATTGGATTGCCACCTGATATTTCCCTTGCTTATGACGGATTAGAAGTCTTTTTGCCGGCATCCTAAGTCTGTAATGACAAAGCAATAAAAAACGTGATTTCCCCGTCCTAATACCGGTTTTTCACTGCACCCGCAACAGGATATGATGATTAATTTTCAGGCTTAATTATTTGTATGCTTGAAAAGATCATCAAGGACTATTTCTCATTCAGCAGGAAAGAGCGTACCGCTGTGCTGGTGCTTGTTTCTCTGATAACCCTTATCTTTTTGCTTCCCTATTTTGTTCCTGAAAATTCAAGATTAAGTAAGGATACGCTGGAAAAACTGCGGCAAGAGCTAGAGCAAAGGACTACCAGTGTTTCGCGGGAGAATGAAGTTTCTGAGGAACACGCCGTTCAGCCTGTTTATGACAGGAATTCTAACGCTGCTGCCGGCTCATACGAGAAAAACGAGCCGATAGTGAAATCAGAACAATTCTATTTTGATCCTAATACTTTGCAGG
>JBBPYM010000270.1:0-10605 GCA_038199905.1 Chitinophagales bacterium
AGTAACAGGGGACGGCGACCGATACAATCAGATAACATACCGAATAATGGCTGGATGGCTGCAAAAAATAGCAATGAGATAAATGACAGTACCGTAGACTGATCCTTGGTAAGGTGAACGGTATTCACCAGGAACTTCTGCATATAAGTTGAATAAGTATAAAAAGCAATTGGTCCACCGAGGGTTAGTCCAACAACCGTTGCAATGGATTTTGGATAACGTAACAGCTCTCTTACAGATCCCCTGATTTCGCCACTGCTTACCTTGTTTTTAAATGCTTCAGTTTCTTGCAAGTTGCTTCGCAGGTACAATGCCACCAGCGAAAGTATGGCGCCAACATAAAAGGGGATGCGCCAACCCCATTCATGCAGTTGCGCAGAACTAAGAAATACCTTTTGCAAAATCAACTGCAAGCCAAGCGCTATTAATTGGCCGCCAATCAAAGTAACGTACTGGAAACTGGAAAAAAAGCCCCTGCGGTTTGGAGTAGCCACCTCGCTGAGATAGGTTGCTGATGTGCCATACTCACCGCCAACACTCAGGCCCTGCAACATCCTGGCGACAAGTAGCAGGGCAGGCGCTAATAGCCCAATCGACAAATAGCCCGGGGTAACGGCAATCAGCAGCGAACCAAATGACATTAATAATACTGATGATGTCATTGCCTTTTTACGACCTGAACGATCTGCTATCCTGCCAAAAATCCAACCCCCAATCGGTCGCATTAGAAAGCCCACCGCGAATATTCCCGCAGTATTTAAAAGTTGCGCAGTAGGATTATCCTTCGGGAAAAATATGTGCGCAAAATAAAGCGAGAAGGCCGAATAGGCATACCAGTCATACCACTCCACCAGGTTGCCAATGGACCCGCCCAAAATTGCTCTCACCCTCCATCCCGTATCACCCAAATGCTCTTTGTTCATTAGTTTAGTTTACAAACACCAAACGCCCCATACACACATACCCCATACCCCATACCTCACTCCTCACAAAAGCTTCTTCTGCACAACATCCACAGGATACTTCAACGCCAACCTCCTTATTTCATAACTAAATTCTTTGAAAGTCTCTTCCCAAAGTCTTGCCTCTTCGGGAGTATAATCGTAAAATCCTTTCGCATTCGCAACTCCTTTCGCGCCCGATTTTACCAGGTCATCAATTAGCTTGGGAACCTGTGTGTCATTACTAAGGGTAGGAAGAAGGTCCTTCATTACTGCGTGATAGGCCTGCACGCCGGTGAGGTCCATCCATCGAAAAACGCCCACCAGTGTCATCCAGTAACCAGCGTTGTTCCTGCATGCCCTGTCAACATCTTCCACCGTAGCATAACCGTTTTCCACCAGATTAAAAGCCTCGCGGTACATCGCATACATAAGCCTGTTAGTAATAAATCCCCTGATGTCTTTTCGTACAAGCGTAGGTTCCTTGCCCCAATTATGTGCTACCTCGTAAAGGTATTCGCCTTTGCTTACATCACTCAACTCCCCACAGATGATTTCCAGGAAGCGGGTGGTATGAGAAGGCTCTGCCCAGTGAAGACCAAAAAAACGTTCCGGGTGTTTCGCTTCTTTCTGCAGGATGCTAATAGGTATAGACGAAGTGTTACTGGTAAGCAGGGCATCCGCAGTTATTACCGCTTCAATCTTTTCAAACACCTGCTTTTTAATTTCCAGGTTCTCGATCGTACACTCGATTACAAGTTTACAATCACTTAAACGCAGGTAATCTTCCGTGATAGTAAGATTTTCAAGAAAATGTTCCGATGGCTGGCTTACTAGTTGCTCCAGCAATGATTTTTCAAGATGATCGTTTACACGCGTTAATGCAAATTCCATATCAGCAGGTATCGGTGCAACCGCAATCACAGGATGCCCGGCCATCAGCAAACAGGTGGTAATGCTGCAACCCATTAAACCCAGTCCAACAACGCCTACGGGAAAGTTTTTTGTGTCAATGATATCCATGGATGATTTTTATTTTATAGTATAGATGTTAATAAGTTGCCCTGCCACCGCTAAGATCGAAGGTAAAACCAGTAGTAAAACTGTTAGCGGGAGAAACGATGAAGGCCACAGTGTCCGCAAGTTCGTTAAACGTGCCGCATCTGTTCATAGGAATTTTATCTGTCATGTATCTTACCTGTTCTTCAGGCATGGCATCTACTAATGCCGTTCTGATAACAGCAGGCGCCAGCGCATTAACGGTAATACCTGTGTGCGCATATTCCTTACCCTGAACCTTTGCCATCCCAATGACCGCCGCCTTCGAAGATGAATAGGCAAGCATACCTGCATTCCCTTCTTTGCCAGCAATGGATGCAATATGCAAAATACGACCATAATTACTTTTAATCATCCAGGGTAATACATGTTTAGAGGTATGATAAGAACCAAAAAAATTAACTGCAAAAACAACCCGGAGATTATCGGAATCTACTTCATGACTTTTGATACTTGTTTTGCCAGTGATGCCGGCACTGTTTACTAGTATATCAATTCTGCCAAATCTTTCCGCAACAAGGTTAACAGCTTCTTTAACCTGCTCTTCACTTGTTATATCAACCTGGTAAATTTCACATTCGCTGACAACTTCTGACTGGGTGTTTTGGAGCGCTTCAATATCTATATCAAATAAGGCGAGTTTTAATTTTAGCGCTGAAAGCTTCAGGGCAATGGCACGACCAAGTCCGGACGCTGCACCTGTTATTATACCAACCTGTTGCTCGAAAGACAAGTTCATACCTTGAATTTTCTTTAAATGTAATTGTAATTAACGAAAGTTGTTAAGAGCTGGCAGACAGTTATTATTGAAGGATTCTTACATTGAATCAAAGAAAGCCCTCAGATCGGGAGCGTCTGCCTTTTCCAAACCAGCCTGCGCGGGCGCAGCAACAACAGTCGGCGGGTTTATAATTTCAATATCAAGTCTCTCATCGTTTCTCTTCTCATCTACTTTATTTAACCCGAAGCTGATATTCGTTTTCTCTTCAATCAAACTGATTTTAACTTTCGCATCAATAAGCTCCTTTTTAGTATACAGCTTTTCAATCGAATCTTTCGTAAGGATGCGTTCGGGAACAACCCCTTCTTCCAACATTTTTTTCTCCTTGAGCCTGTCAAAATACTTCTCATGGCTCATGATGAGACCCATGGCGGCAATACTGGCCTTAGTTTTATACACTAACACTTTCCAGAAATTTACCGGCACCAGCAATCTATTAATACGTTGGGCTTTATTAAATATGGGACCGGAAAAAACGGTTATCTTTCTATCCAGGAAGATGGCGCGTGCCATATAATAATCTTCCAGGTAGTTCCATACTACACTGTTGTAGTAAGGTATTTGCGGACAGCAGTTAGAATAGTGAAAGGTATCGCCTATTGCCTGCTTTTTGATGAGTGCGGAGGAGCCCCATGCCGGATCAAAATAACGAACGAGGTGGCCCTTTTGAAAACCAGATTTCTCGTAATCTTTGCTGCCATATTGATACTTTTTGTTATCCTGGAATACCCTCGAATCCGCCAGCCAGTGATTGCTTCCCCGTGGCTCATGCGCCATGCTCAATAAATTTGTTATTCCTTCGATGTTTACCGCAGTGTAGATTGGCAACTTTTTGCTTTTGCTCAATACCACGCTAAAATGTGTATAGTCAAGTACACGGTCGCCATTTTCACCTATATCCTTCTGCAGAACCGCCACATCCCTTTTAAGGGCAGTCGAGAGTAAAGGAAGGGGAACTTTATTTCCAAGAAAACTGCTGTTATATCCTTTGCGATTCTTAAGGGTATCTGAATGAACCGCCTCAACTTTAAAAGGAAGGTTTTTGAGGGGAAGATTGGCTTCAATGTAGAATTTAATCATTAGATAAATATACGAAATAGCTATCAGCCTTAAGCCTTAAGCTATCAGCCGACGGCCAATGCACGAGAAATTGCCACGAAGACACGAAGGCACCAAGTAACACGAAGGACGTCTTCGTCTAACTTGGTGCCTTCGTGTCTTCGTGGCCAAAACGGGGCCCAAACAAGTCAACCTCAGCTGATAGCTGATAGCTGACGGCTGATAGCTAACTTAACTTTGCATTATGCTTTATCACCTCCCAGTATTCCTTGCCATAGCCAACAAGGATCTCGCTGCCGGCTGCAATATCTTTTTTTGCATAAATAAACACCCGCAGTCCCTCATTTACATATTCGCAGTTATTTGTAATCCCTTTGATTTTGGTAAGACCACTTGCATCGTTTGCATACCTTGCCAACACTTTTAAACGCTTGCTGGCGTCAATCACATGAGACCGCTTCAGAAAATAGATATAAACATTTTTGCCATCATCATGGTTAGCGCTTTTCCAGGTGGTAACTTTGCCCGTATATTCAACGATACAGGTTCCCTTGGCAATGAATTTTTTTGTAAACAGTCCTTTTCCGGCAGCAGGTATGGTAGATCGTTTTACGACCAGTTGACTTTCGAGTAATGACATTCAATCTTGTTTGGTAAAAAGTGAAAATATCATTTTTTAGAGTTTCTTCCTAATTTAGTTAAAAGCAATAGTATATTATGGCACCAACACACTCCATGAGAAAGATCGTACTGTCACTCACCGTATTTGCAATAGCAACTTGTTCTGTGTTGCAGGCCCAGCAAGCATCTCAAGAGCCCAGGCTATTGATTAAGAAGTCAGCCGACTTTCAAATTACAGGTGATGGCAATAACCCCGCCTGGGAAAAGTGTGCGTGGACCCTGCTCAAAAAACTAGATCCCGGGGGAACAGATTATCAGAGCAAGTTCAAGATGCTTTACTCATCCACCGGTATCTATGTGCTTTTCAGTGGTGACGACAACAAAATCACAACCACCTATGACAAAGACTTTGACAACCTATTCCGGGGTGATGTTTTTGAAGTATTCTTTCATACAGATACAGCAATTCCTTTGTATTTTGAATACGAGATCAACCAGCTGAACAAAGAGCTGGTTTTGCTCATCCCAAACCTTAATGGGAAGATCAACGGCTGGCTCCCCTGGCATTACGAAAATGACAGGAAAACAAAAAAGATGGTCAGTGTAAAAGGGGGCAAGGCATCGCTAAACGGCACCATAACATCATGGACAGCGGAGGTGTTTTTTCCTTATAATTTGTTCAATCCACTCGGCAATATACCTCCAAAAAGCGGTACAGTTTGGAACGCAAACTTTTACAGGCTCGACTACGATAGCGGGAGCGCCATCAAATGGGCCTGGGGACCAATAGACAAATCATTTCACGAATTCACGAAATTTCTGCCGGTACAGTTTGAATAACGCTAAGGTACACGAGCAAAGGTTTTAGGGTTCAGCTAATAGATGTGCCGCAGGGTGCAAGTGTGCTACGACTTCTGGAACTCTTTCGGCGTAACTCCCTCTACACGTTTAAATAACCTTGCAAAATAATTGAGGTTGTTAAAACCGGACCCGTAACAAGCGGAGGTAATATTAACAGTCCTGTCTGCTAATAGACTCTTGGCCATTTGTATTCGTTGCCTGATGATATATTCCACCGGTGATAATCCGAACGTTTCTTTAAACAGTCGATAAAAAGAAGATTTGCTCATGCACGCTTTTCTGCATAGCACTTCTATGACTATTTTTTCAGTGAGGTGCTCCCTGATGTATTGAACCACCGCAATTAACTGACCACCTGCATTGACATTTTCAATTGAATGCAGGTTTTGCGTTTGTATAACGCGTACCAATAATGATTTTAGGGTAAGATCAGCAAGAGCATCCTTTCCCGGCCCATCATCCATGCTGATACTGATCAAACTGTTGATGCTATCGGCGAGCTCCCTGTTATTATAAAAATGATATTGACTGAAATTTAATTTCCATTCAAAATTATCATCTGTCCTGGGATAATTTTCATTGAGGAAATCTAATGTTGAATGTACCTTGTTCCAGTCGAGTGCCAGGGTGGCGCACTGCACCGGATGTTTGTCGTCTGCCTCAGGAAAATCAACTTTCATAGAAACTCCCTGAGGCAGGATCACTGTCTCCCCAGGCAAGAAATCAAAGCCAGGTTGCTGGTACAGGTACATTACTTTTTTTCCGCGCAACATACTGGTGATCACAAGACCGTTATAAGATAAATAAACGTCTGAGCATTGACGGTAGGTTTCAAAAATGTTCAGCTCACAATGATCCAGGTTGAAAACTCTCCGGTGCTCTACCAGCGATTCAATTTTGGCTGAATCACTCAGGTTGATAGGTTGAAGAGCATATTTGTTTTCCATATAATGTTCCTGTTAATAATTTATTTACACAACAACCGCATGTTTTTTTATTTTAATTACCACCAATTTTGAGGTAGGAGTATTGCTTTTGTCTGCCACGCTGTCTACAGGTACCAGCACATTTGTTTCAGGAAAATAAGTTGCGGTACAACCTGCCGGGATAGGGTAAGCGATAACAATGAATTTATGCGCCACTCTTTCTTTTCCTGCAAAATAATTAAACAGGTCTACCAGGTCGCCATTGTTGATTGCTCGTTTATTCATGTCTGCCTGGTTCATCAGTATCACTCTTCGCTCATTATAAATACCTCGGTAGCGATCGTTTAAGCTATAAATGGTTGTATTAAACTGGTCATGACTTCGGATGGTCATCATCATAAGGTCGTCTTCTTCAAGACTTAGCCGGGTGATGGACGCAATATTGAAATGAGCTTTTTTTGAAACAGTATCAAACTTCCCATCACGGTTACAATTGGGCAGATAAAAACCGCCACCCACCCTTACCCTTTCATTATATTTTTCAAAACCGGGAATTGTTCGTTCGATGTCGTCGCGGATATTATCGTAATGTTCCAAATATTTATCCCAGTTCACTTTGCTTCGGAATCCTAATACAGATTTTGCAAGTTTGCACACGATCACAGGCTCGCTGAGTAAATTTTTAGATACTGGTTTTAACACACCTTTGGATGACTGCACCACGCTCATGGAATTTTCGCATGATACAAACTGTGCCTGCCCGTTCACAATATCTTCATCACTCCTGCCGAGACATGGTAATATAATCGCTTCCTTGCCATGCACCAGGTGACTTCGGTTAAGTTTGGTAGACACCTGCACCGTTAGTTTGCAATGTCGTAAAGCCTCAGCAGTAAAGTTGGTATCCGGTGTTGCAGAAAGGAAGTTGCCCCCCATCGCGAGAAACACGGAAGCCTTTTTTTCGTGCATGGCTTTTATCGCATTCACCACGTCATATCCATGTTCAACAGGCGGATTGAAATGAAAATTTTCTGCTATCTTTTCCAGCAAAGCGGCAGGTGGCTTTTCATAGATACCCATTGTTCGATCGCCCTGTACATTGCTATGACCTCTTACGGGGCAGGTGCCCGCGCCAGGCTTACCGATACTGCCCTTTAACAATAATAAATTCACGATCTCTTTGATCGTATCCACCGCGTTTTTATGTTGCGTCAGACCCATTGCCCAGCAGGCAACGATCTTCGTTTTATTCTTCAGCATTTCTGCCGTTTCTTCAATCTGTTTGATGTCTATTCCACAGGATTCAGAAAGTTGGTTAAGGTCCTGCAATTGAAGATGAGTTATAAATTCCTGGTATCCCAGCGTATCCTTTTCTATAAAATCCAGGTCGAACACAGTGCCAGGCTGTGCCTGCTCTTCACCCAGTAACAACAATTGGATAGCCTGCAGCAAAGCCATATCGCCATTGAGTTTCACCTGCAAAAACAGGTCTGTAAGCGCTGTATCCATGCCAAGCAGTCCCTTCAACTGCTGCGGGTTGCTGAAACCCATCAGTCCCGTTTCTGGTAATGGATTGATAGAAATAATTATAGTACCATTGGTTTTTGCTTTCTGCAGGGCAGTCAACATGCGGGGATGGTTGGTGCCCGGGTTTTGGCCAAGGATAATGATTACTTCGGCTTCATAGAGATCCTCCAGTTTAACGGAGCCTTTACCTATTCCCAACGATTCACCCAGGGCTACGCCACTGCTTTCATGGCACATATTGCTGCAGTCCGGAAGGTTATTGGTGCCATACTCGCGTACAAAAAGCTGGTACAAAAATGCGGCTTCATTGCTTGTTCTGCCCGATGTATAAAATATTGCTTCATTAGGAGAAGCAAGCTCATTTAGTACTGTCGCAATCTTCTCAAAAGCATGCTTCCATGATATTGGTTGATAATGAGTGCCTCCCTCCGGCAGGAATAACGGTTCGCCAATACGACCCTTGCGACCTATTTCGTAATCTGATAAAGCTGATAATTCTTTGATGGAATTTTTCCTGAAAAAAGTAGCCATTAGTTTTTTGGCAGTGGCCTCTTCAGCGACCGCCCTGGCGCCGTTCTCGCAATACTCGCCTATCGTTGAGCGCTCATCATCCGGGTCGGGCCATGCACAGCTCGGACAATCAAATCCGCCTTTTTTATTTAAGTGCCAGAGCGCTTTTGCACCGCGCAACAAACCAACTTCATCATATACCTGTTTTAAGCTTGAAAGCACAGCAGGTATCCCGGCTGCGACTTTTTTTATCTCGCCGCGTTTCAGCCCGGTAAGTTCCTCAGGATTCTCGGCACCATCTATCGTTGACTTATCACTCATATGTTAGCAATTACCAGGTTGAAAAATGTACGGTTATATCATTACCCGCTGCCAGCAGGTATAAATATTAAAACGGTTGTTGCGAAGAAATCCTAGTAACGTGATGCCTGATTCTTCAGCAAGCTGCACAGCCAGGCTCGACGGTGCGCCAACGGCAGCAATAACTTTAATTCCTGCCATTACTGCCTTTTGTACCAGCTCAAAACTTGCCCTGCCACTTAACAATAGGATGAACTTGTTTAAAGGCAACTGGTCATCAAGGAAAGCGCGGCCAATTAATTTATCCAGCGCATTGTGACGGCCAACATCTTCGCGAAGGTTTATAAAATTACCACGGAGGTCAAACAAGGCCGCGGCATGCAGACCACCGGTGGTTTCAAATATCAATTGCTGTTTTCTTAACTGTTCCTGTAAGCCATAAAAAACAGTTGCATTTAACACGATACTGTCGGTTGCTTGCTGGTGAACAGACACTGTTTTTATAGCGTCAATACTCGATTTGCCACACACACCACAACTGGAGGTTGTATAAAAATTTCGCTCTGTTTTGTGCAAAACAGGCACAGCGGAATCAACCAGTGAGACCATCACAATATTTTCTTCCAGTTGATTGATGCCAACGGATAGTATCTCACTGCGGTTCGAAATGATTCCTTCAGTGTACATAAATCCCGCTGCAAGTTCTTCATCAGCACCCGGTGTGCGCATCGTCACCGAAATATTCTTAATAACCCTTTTATTATTGGCAACATACCCTAACCTGATCTCCAGTGGTTCCTCCACTGCCAATTCATCCTCAGCATCGCTCACCCGGTTATCAGCAATTTTCTTAATGGATACATGACCGATACTTTTTATCATAGGCAAAGTTTGAGCAATCAGCTGTCAGCAATCAGCTATCAGCTATCAGCCATCAGCTATCAGCAATCAGCTATCAGCCATCAGCTATCTAAAACTAATAATTTGTAATTGTAACAAATTGATAAGTAATTTAGTTCTTTTCTGCATACCCCATACCCCATACCTCACACCCCATACCTCATACCCCCTACCCAATTGACACAATCGTTTCAATTTTTGGGATAATCGTGCAAAACTCACCTGCGGGCTAACCTTACATTTGAGAACATTTTATACTAAAACAATTTTATGAACATTACATTAGAACAAGCAGAAGCCGCTATAAAGGCTGCAAAAGCAAAAGCAACGGAAATTGACACATTGATGAATATCGCTGTTGTGGATTCAGGCACCAACCTCATCGCCTTTGTGCATATGGATGGAGCCTGGCTGGGATCGATAGACATCTCGCAAAAAAAAGCACGAACAGCCCGTTATTTCAACATGGACTCGGGTGAAATTGGCAAGCTTTCACAGCCGGGCGGATCATTGTACAATATCGAGCATTCAAACAACGGGTTGATAACATTTCCCGGTGGCGTTTGCATCAAGGATGCTGATGGCAATATCATCGGCGCGATTGGGGTTTCTGGAAGCGCTGTAGAAAATGACCACGCTGTTGCTTCAGCAGGCGCCAGTGCCGTAAAATAATTATTCATCATAAAATCCACAATTATGTGCCAAAATCAAGGCGTTGCCTACATTAAACCGGGAGAGGTGGAAATTCACGAAATAGAATATCCCAAACTCTCTATTGGAGACAGGAAATGCAACCACGGGGTGGTCCTGAAAATAGTTTCCACCAATATATGTGGTAGCGACCAGCACATGGTTCGCGGCCGCACAACCGCGCCATCGGGATTGATACTTGGGCATAAAATAATCGGCCTGGTTATCGAAACCGGTACGGACGTTGAATTTATAAAAAACGGCGACCTGGTATCTGTGCCTTTTAATATTGCCTGCGGCCGTTGTAGAAATTGCAAAGTAGGTCAAACAGGCATCTGCCTGAATGTAAACCCTTCCCGCCCAGGTGCGGCTTACGGTTACGTGGATATGGGCGGATGGGTCGGCGGACAGGCAGAATATATGATGGTAC
>JBBPYM010000271.1:0-16189 GCA_038199905.1 Chitinophagales bacterium
AAAGATTGTTGTTGGTCAGGCATTCTTAATGGGTATTTAAACGGTTCATCGCCGTCATTAATGCAGCAAAATCAAACTGCTTTATTTCATTGCTCTGCTTGTCATGAACGCTTAAAAGAGTGTCGTGTAAGTTTTGCCGGGTATAAAATAATTCCATTGCTTCCCATACGGTGGTGTTTGCAGAAACTGTTGCTGTCGCAGGGATTACCCGGCTCGTAGCGTTATCGAAGAAAGGGAATAACCGGCTCAACCTTACGGAACGAAACGCCAGTTGGGTTTTTTCTTCCTTTAAAAACCCGCGGACAAAATCATTTGCCGGGTTAAAAATTAATTCATCAGGGCTGCCAAGCTGAACAATTTTTCCTTTATCCATTAAACAAACCCTGTCTGCCAGGGCAAAAGCTTCCTGAACGTCATGCGTAACCATTATTATCGTTTTCCGTTTAAATTCATCCAGCTCACTAAGTTCTTTCCGGATGTTATTTCGGGTGATAGTGTCTAATGCTCCAAAAGGTTCATCCATTAGTAATACGGGTGGATCGGCTGCCAGTGCTCTTGCCAGGCCAACACGTTGCTGTTGTCCGCCGCTAAGCTGGTCGGGATAAACATCCAGGTATTGCGCCGGGTCCAAATGAAGTTTCTCCATCAGTTCAATGGTTCTTTTCCGGATCTGCACTTTATCTCTTTTGAGTAACTGTGGAACTATCGCAATATTTTCCGCAACCGTATAATGCGGGAACAAGCCATTATGTTGCAATACATAACCGATCGACCGCCTGAGCTTTTCGGGTTGCTGAAGAAGTATATTTTCACCGTTAACTATAATAGATCCTTCAGAAGGTTCTGTGAGCCTGTTGATCATCCGCAGCGTTGTTGTTTTACCGCAGCCGCTGGTGCCAAGAAATACCATGTTCTCCGTCTCCTTAACTTCGAATGAAATGTTATCTACTGCCTTTGTACTGCCAAAATTTTTGCTTACACTGTCTACGGTGATCATTTTAAATTATTATTTAACAAGCGGTGTAAACAGGTTATTGAGTGATTCTGTATAAAGAGGATGTGCAAAGATGTTTTCCCGGATCTCTTCGTACGTGATCTTTCCCTGCATCGCCATTTGCAGTACAGACATAACTTCTCCTCCTTCGGCCCCTAATATCGCGGCGCCGAGAATCTGTTTGGTTTTCACATCTACAATTGCCTTCATCATCCCATTAGTCTCGCCGGTTTCAATACCCCGGGCAACGCGGTCCATAGTAAGGGTTGTCACTTTGTAATCCAGCTGCTGGTCTTGCGCCTCTTTTTCTGTGATGCCTACTCGGCCAAGCTGCGGGTCTATAAACATCGTATAGGGAACCAGCCTTCCTTTGATGGACAGGGTTAGTTGTTGCAGGATATTTTTAACTAAGATGATATGGTCATTATAGGCAATATGGGTGAACGCAGGCCCACCTTTTACATCACCGAGCGCATAGATACCTGGGGTGGACGTCTGCAGGTATTCATCAACGTTAATAAAACCCTTTTCATTTAAGGTAACTCCGGTTTTGTCAAGATGCAAGGTATTGGTTTGTGGAACCCTACCCGCTGCCAGCAAAATGTCGGAACCGCTGATGGCGAGCGTTTCAGCTTTCATTGAAACGGCCAGGTCAAATCCTGCTTCACCCTTGGAGGTGATTTTATCTGCTTTGGCGTCCAGGTAAACTTTAATTCCTTCACCCTTAAAAATGTCCAGTATCAGGGAAGAGATATCGTTATCTTCTTTAGGCAGGAAAACGGGTTCGACAATAATCATCGTTACTTCACTCCCAAACCTTCTAAACATTTGTGCAAATTCAAGGGCTATATAACCGCCGCCAACAATTACAAGATGCCCAGGGATCTTCTCTATATCAAGCAAACTTGTAGAGGTAAAGTAGGGATAGTCTTCTATTCCCTCAATACCGGGAATCCTGGGTGCAGTGCCGGTGTTTATAAATATTTTATCAGCGGTAAAAATATCTGTTGAGCCGTCTTTCAGTTGAACTGATATTGTTTTCATTCCCGTGAAAGAGGCGTCTCCCATTATGAGTGTCAGGTTTTCAGTAGCGGCCAGTCCCTTTTCCGCGGATCCACGAAAAGAAGTGACAATCTCATTTTTTCTGGCAACAATCTTTTTTATGTCTACGGTAAACTCACCGGTATTTATGCCGAGATCCTTAGAGCGACGAATATTGTGCGCCATTTTTGCTGAGGCAATCATTGCCTTCGTTGGCGTACAACCATCGTTTGTGCAAGTGCCACCGACTAATCGCTTTTCAATAAGAGCTGTTTTTAAGCCTGCTTTCGCAAGTTTCTTTGACAACGGCGTACCACCTTGTCCAGATCCAATTACAATGGTGTCAAAATGTTGCATTAGATTATTTTATAAGATGATTGTATGGCTTCCACATGGCTCTGATAATTGAAAGATTTTAAATTTTTTTTGAGAACCGGAAAGATTCTTTCATATTATCAAACGGTAGTTTTTAACTTGAAAACACCTTCAATAACAGTTACCGCTTTTCCCTCGATGAGAACCCGTTCACCCACGACCTGCAATTTTAAAGCCCCGCCTCTTGCAGAAGCCTGAAAGGCCGACAGGCTGTTTTTTTTTAGTTTCTCTGCCCAGTACGGTGCAAGTGCGCAGTGTGAGGAACCCGTTACGGGATCTTCGTCAACTCCATGTAAGGCAGTAAAGGTCCGGGATATAAAATCATACCCGGAAGAGGGCTCCGCCTGGCTGGTAACTACGGCCACTTCATAATTTTTCAATATGGAAAAGTCTGGCTTTAGTAAGCGGACTTCATCTTCTGTAGCAACTTCTATAATAAACCGGCCATCGCTGGCACAAACCGTATTGATCGGCGTTGCCGCTAATGCGCTGATTATTTCTCCGGGGATTGCTGTTTTGTTTAATCCAAATCTGGGGAAGTTCAGTTGTATCCAGTCATAGCTTTTTGTTACGGTTAACAAACCGCTTTTAGTGTAAAAGCTTGCTGTTTGGCCATGCGATAAAATTCCTTTTTCCCACAATACATGTGCGCTGGCTAAAGTGGCATGACCACATAATTTTATCTCAACAGTGGGTGTGAACCAACGAAGGTTAAACCCGTTTTCTACCGGTAAAACAAAAGCGGTTTCAGCAAGATTATTTTCTTTGGCTATCTCCTGCATAAGTTCGGCAGAAAGTTCATTATCTAATAAGCAAATAGCTGCGGGATTGCCTTTGAACGGAATTTCAGTAAAAGCATCTACCTGGAAAAATGTAAGGGTAGTCAATTGTATAGATTTATGTTTTTACAAAGGAACAAAAAACTTACCTTCCTGTGTAACAAAAGGTATAATGCTTACAAAAGGTACAGTATGCAAACAGATGAGCAGGTAATTAACCAGACGAAAGCCTGGATCAAAGAAGTTGTGGTTGGATGTAATTTTTGTCCCTTTGCGGCGAAGGAGTTAAAGCTCGGCAGGATACACTACCAGGTGGTGCGATCAGCAGATTTTAAGACAGGACTGGAGGCACTCGCCATAGAATTTGAAAGACTTGATGATAAGAAAGAAGTTGAGACAACGCTAATAATCTTCCCTGATAATTTTGCAGATTTCTACAATTACCTGGAGCTGACGGACCTGGCAGAGAAATTTCTCAAAAAACAAAAGAGGCAGGGAGTTTACCAGGTCGCCAGTTTTCACCCGGAATACCTGTTTGCCGGTTCTACCAAAGTTGACCCGGCTAATTATACCAACAGGTCCGTGTTCCCGATGTTGCACTTGCTGCGCGAGGCGAGCCTTACAGCCGCGCTGGAGCAGTTTCCTCATCCCGAAAAAATCCCCCAAAATAATATCGAGTTTGCCAGGAAGAAAGGGCTTGAATTTATGAAAGGCCTCGGGGCGTCGTGCCTGGCGGGGTATGGGGTATGAGGTATGGGTGTTACGACGGCTGATAGTTGATAGCCCATACCTCATGCCTTTCTCTACCACTTGCCGGGATGGCCGTCGTGATAGCGGTTCCGTTTATTACTGTAGCGGACCATGATTGTCCTGATCTCATCGCGTCTCTGCTGATTCAGATTACTAACCTCGTAAGCTTTTTCACGGTTTCTGAGATAACGGTTTGCATGAACCGATTTTATTTTATAATCATACTGGCGATTGATTCTGTGAATCTGGAAATCACATTCGCTACTTCTCATGGAAAAGGACTCATTGTAACGGTGATCACTATACGCGTAATCCTTTCTGTCGCCATTCCTGTTGTATGTTCCTGGTTTGGAATAGTCGCCGTTTCCGTTCTTTGATTCGTAAGCGGTGCTGTTATCATCCCTTCCCCGGCGGTCATTATTATTATTATTATTGTACTGGGAAAAGGCCGTGGTTAAACTTCCTACTGTGAATAAGAGAGTAAATAATTTCTTCATGATTGTAATTTTTAAATGTTAGTGTTTACATGTATAAGAAGGCCTGCAAAACATTTCGTTTATAAAGAAAACGTTAATACCCCCATCGTTTAATTCAAGGGGTCTTACCACCTTATTTTTTTTTAAGAAGAAGGAATGAGTTAATTTAAACTGTGGTTTTGCAAACACACAGATAGTATGAAAGATGAAACTCAGTATATTGAAGTTGGGGATGATTTTCCAGGGGAAAGTCGAAGAAACTTTTTCAAGCAGTCAACGCTGCTAACGGCTCTTGCGCTAACGTCAGGGGCAGTTGTTAAAGCAGCTGAATCAAACTGGGATGAAAAGATAGCCGCCGCATTTGAGAAGTTACCTGTAATGCTGGAAATAAATGGCAAAAAATATTCTTTGTCGCTGGAACCAAGAGTAACACTGCTAGACCTGCTGCGTGAACAACTAGCATTAAACGGAACTAAAAAAGGCTGTGATCACGGTCAGTGTGGGGCATGTACGGTGTTAGTAAACGGTCGGCGCATCAATGCTTGTTTAACGCTTGCAGTTATGCAGGATGGAAATAAGATTACTACTATTGAAGGTTTATGTCAAGGCGATAAATTGCATCCGTTGCAGGAAGCGTTTATAAAACATGACGGTTTTCAATGCGGTTATTGCACACCCGGGCAGATCATGTCTGGTGTAGCGGTGATCCGCGAAGGTCACGCTGGATCTGAAGCTGAGATAAAAGAATATATGAGTGGTAATCTTTGCCGGTGCGGCTGTTACCCTCATATTGTGGATGCTATTATGGAAGTAAAGAAGGGAGGACAGCAGGTATGAACCAGTTTCAATATGTAAAACCTTCAGATCCAAAAACAGCAATAGCAATTGTATCAAAAGAACCCGCGGCGAAGTTTATCGCAGGTGGCACCAACCTCCTGGACCTGATGAAAAAGGGTATTGTAAACCCTGAAAAGCTGGTTGATATAAACAACCTGCCATTTAAGTCTATTGAAAAAGCCAGCAATGTTTTTCGCCTTGGTGCGCTTGTCCTGAATAGTGATGCAGCGGAACATGAGTTAGTAAAAAAGCATGTTCCGCTTCTTTCTATGGCTTTAAACGCGGGGGCCTCACCGCAGTTGCGGAATATGGCGACGATTGGTGGAAACATCATGCAACGCACCCGTTGTTCTTATTTTTATGATACGGTAATGCCTTGTAATAAGCGCGAGCCTGGCTCGGGTTGCGGTGCGTTAAAGGGGTATAACAGGATGCATGCGATTTACAACAATACTGAGTCTTGTATCGCAGTTCATCCAAGCGATATGTGTGTGGCCCTTTCTGCATTAAATGCAGCAGTTGTGATCCAGGGTACAGGCGGAGCACGGCGGGTGTCAATAAATGATTTTTTTAGATTACCGGCAGATCATCCTGAAAAGGATAGTAACCTGTTGAAGGGTGAGATGATCACTGCCGTTGAGATCCCGGCTAATACATTTGGCAAGAATATTTATTACTTGAAAATAAGGGACAGGTCATCCTATGCATTTGCTTTGGTATCGGTTGCCGTTGCGCTTGATATTAGCGGTGGAAAAATAAGGGATGCCCGATTGTCGCTCGGTGGGGTGGCACACAAGCCATGGCGATTGTATCAATCCGAAAAATTCCTGGTAGGTAAACAGGTGTCCCAGGCGAATTTCCTGGAAGCCTCAAAATTGTCAATTCAAAACGCGAAGGGTTACGAACACAATTCCTTTAAATTAAAGCTGGTGCCAAAAGCCATTGTTGAGGCCTTGCAGAAAGCATCTTCAAACGCATAGGATCTTATGAAAAAACATGTATACAAGAACGTGCATCTCTCAGATCCTTTGGACAGGGTTGACGGCAGGTTGAAAGTCACAGGAGCGGCAACGTACTCGGCTGAGTATGTTTTGCCTGGCCTTAGTTATGCGGTATTGGTGGCGAGTACCATTGCGAAGGGAAAGATTAAAACCATTGACACGAAACTGGCCGGCAGAGCGCCGGGGGTAATAGATATAATTACGCATCTAAACGCGCCGGCCATTCCTGGCTACGTTACACCTCCTGCCACACCCAAAGGCCCGGCAACGGCAAGGCCTTTGTGGGTTTTTTATGACGAGTATATTTATTTTAATGGTCAACCGATTGCAGTTGTTGTTGCTGACACCTATGAACGCGCCTTGTATGCCGCCTCGCTGGTTAAAACAGAATATGTTGTTGAAACGCACAAAACCGACCTGCTCGATAATTTAGATGATGCGGTAACTCCTAGAGACTGGACCGATTATGCAAGGGGTGAAACCGATGCCTATAAAAAAGCGCCGGTTATTATAGAGCAAGAGTATATTCATCCTATTGAAGTGCACAACCCTATTGAACTGCATTGTACGATCGCCACCTGGGAAGCTGTAGATAAAGTTACCGTTTATGACAAAACGCAGGGTGTTAAGTCGGCCCAAAGAATAATCATGGATGCTTTTAAACTACCGGAATCGAATGTGCAGGTAAACACCTTGTTCATGGGCGGCGGATTTGGTAGTGGCTTACGTACATGGCCACACGTAATTGCAGCGGTACTGGCTTCAAAGAAAATTAATCGACCTGTTAAGTTGATGCTGTCGAGAGACCAGATGTTCACCATGGTGGGATACCGCCCGAAAAGTCTGCAGAAGATTGGAATTGGTGCTAATGCTGATGGTAAGATAATCGGCATTACGCACGAGGCAACTGCAATCACATCCCCGTACGAACAGTTTACGGACCGTACCGTGAACATGAGCAAATACATGTACACGAGCCCGAATGTAACTACCCGTTACAAGATTGTGCCGCTCAATCTGAGTACACCAACCTGGATGCGCGGCCCTGGTGAATCTACCGGCTCCTTTGCGCTTGAATGCGCGATGGACGAATTATCCTATTTATTAAAACTTGATCCGCTCGAACTCAGACTTCGAAATTATGCAGAAACAGACCAGGAGCGAAACCTTCCATGGAGCAGTAAACACCTCAGGGAATGTTTTGAGATCGGGTCAAAACGTATAGGTTGGAGCAAACGAAATGCCATACCGCGCTCGATGCGAGAAGGCGGAATGCTCGTTGGCTACGGAATGGGATGCGGCGTATTCAATGCATCCCGCAACAGGGCGGTAGTAATGGCAAGAATCTATCCTGACGGAACTATGGTTCTTCAAAGCGCAGTTAGTGACGGGGGGCCCGGAACTGCAACAGCTATGGTTCAGATAGCATCTGAAACAATGGGAATGGAAGCCAGCAAAATTAAGTTCGAACTGGGTAATTCATCGTACCCAATGGGACCCACACAGGGCGGTTCTACCACTACATCTACACTTGGCTCTGCTGTTCATGATGCCTGTGTAGCGTTGAAAAAACAATTATTGCAAATGGCGGGATTATCTTCTGCGCAGCCGGAGGAAGTTGTTTTTAAGAACGGCGCCATAAATACCACTTCCAATCCTGCATCCAGCCTTTTCTACGGCGATATATTAAAAAAGCAAAACTTGCCACATCTGGAAGTTACAGAAGAATCAAAGTCAGGCGATGAACGACAGAAATATTCCATGTATTCCTTTTCGGCTCATTTCACTGAAATTCATGTACATCCTTCAACAGGTATTGTTAAAGTAAAAAGAGTTGTTTCAGTAACCGACGCAGGCAGGATCGTAAGTTTAAAAACGGCCGAGAGCCAGGTCATTGGAGGTGTTATAGGCGGAATGGGCATGGCGCTTATGGAAGAGGCAGTTATGGATCATCGTTACGGTCGTTACGTAAATAGTAATCTTGCGGACTATCATATACCGGTACACGCAGACATGCCTTATATTGAGCCAATTTTTATTAACAAGAAAGATCCTTACATAAACCCTATGGGTACAAAGGGCCTGGGCGAAATTTCCATGGTTGGTTTCGCGCCGGCCCTTGCCAATGCTGTGTATCATGCAACCGGCAAGAGAATCCGGGAATTGCCTATTACACCGGATAAATTATTGTAGCAGGTCTGCCTGCCCGTGAACCCACTCCGTTTAGTATTGATGAAAAGTATTAGCTGTTCTTAATGTTCTCACAAAAGCGCCTTAATGTGTATTTTTTACACAATAAAGTTGTAAATTGCACACTATTAGCAGAGCATTTAAATTTTAACCATGAATTCCATCATTAAGGACCTGTTTTTCGATAAAGAATTAGTAAGTCGAATTAAAGCAGAAAAGTTAAACGAGAACATTTTATACCAGCAGGTTATTAGCGGTAAAATAACGTTACAGGAATACCTGGCAGTTACTTAAACATAATAAATGTTACGTGTTGTGGCGCGAAGAAGCAGTTTCCCTGCCTTTTCGCGCGTTTTTTTTGAGGGTATGTGGAGGTATCAAACTAAAATCGTCGTTCGATCCATGTTTTTGGCGGGTTCATTTATACAAGCAAAAGTATGTCCTGCAATATGACCTTTTAGAAATGGCCGTGTAAAAGGTCTTTAGATCAATAAACCTCAATTCCTGAAAAGTTGCTGGTATTTTCAATCATGTCGCTATTCCACCCTGTTATTGCAGATAAACCGCTAAGAGATGCCACGCATCTTTACAGGTCCGCGCAACTTCACCTGAATCAATGGACCATTGATAAAACGGACGAACTCGAAAGGGCGAATATGTTGTTATCTAATCTTACGTTGCTGAGCGAAGTAAAAAAGTCGGGTCTTGATTCACTTACACAATGAAGATTGAAGAGGGTTGTAAAGGCCCGGCAGGCAGGTAAGGTTGCTTCTGTTGATAAAGAAAGCGCCCGGAGATTATTGGATGCCTATAATAATGTTTATTCAAAAGCACCGGAGATGGCGCCCCCTGTCATACCTTTAAGTTACACAAAGGCTTCATTGGTCGCGGGCACAAAAATTGCTATTCTTAAAGACCAAATAAAAACAGCGAGGATTACCTGGGAAAACAAGGAAATTGCGCCATTACTGATAGCGCTTGGCTTGCCGGAGGATGCGCCACTAAGTGTAGTTACAGTGGAAGTATTCGGAAACATTACCAGTGTTTTTGAACAGGTTGGTCTTTCATTGGCGGAAATAAAAAAATACACGGCAAACAATCCGCAGGCTTTTGTCGCGATTGAGTCCCGTCAAATGAAGAGCCGCAAGGCGCTGGGTCAGTACAGGATATTACGAACTTCCCCTTTAACGGAACTGCCGTTTGTGTGTGTTGCCCGACCTGCGTTTAATGTTATTATTGTAGTTTATAAAATATCTTAAATATTATATGTCGTCCGACCGAAGAAGATTTATACAGCAAATATGTTTGGGCACGGCAGGTTTAAGCCTGTGTTCGTTCACCCCACAGCAATGGTTAAGCGATGCTGCCTCTGTGAAAGCGTTTGCAAGAAGTGTTCCTGAAATGGAAGGCGTATCATCAGAAAACATTCTTTCTTTTATTAATGCTGTTGAGAAAGACAAGCTGGGCCTGCATAGCCTGATGGTGGTAAGGCACGGTAAGGTTGTAGCGGAAGGCTGGTGGGATCCCTATAAACCGAATCTAAAACACATGCTTTTCTCACTGAGCAAAAGTTTTACTTCAACCGCAGTAGGGTTTGCTGTAACCGAAGGCAGGTTAACCGTTGAAGACAAAGTAATATCTTTTTTCCCTGAAATGTTGCCGGCCGAACTGAGTGCCAACCTGGTCGCCATGCGTGTTAAGGACCTTCTTACGATGACTTCGGGTAATGGTAAAGACACTATGACCCCTATGCGCATGGGAAAAGAGAGCTGGGTAAAAACATTTTTATCTTTACCGGTAGATCATCAGCCTGGGACCTTTTTCTTGTATAATTCCGGCGCGACCTATATGCTCTCTGCAATCGTACAGAAGCTTTCCGGGAAAACGCTTTTAGATTATTTAAAACCCAGATTTTTTGATCCGCTGGAGATTAAAGGGGCCGACTGGGAAGTGAGTCCGGAAGGTATTAATACGGGTGCTTATGGTCTCCGTGTTAAAACCGAAGACATCGCAAAGCTGGGTCAATTTTACTTGCAAAAAGGTAAGTGGAACGGCAAACAATTGTTGCCGGTAAAATGGGTAGAGGAAGCCACGTCGTTCCAGGTGCCAAATGCATCACTAACGGCAAAAGATGAACGTAGTGACTGGCAGCAGGGCTATGGGTACCAGTTCTGGCGTTGCAGGCATAACATTTACAGGGGTGATGGGGCAGTTGGTCAGTTCAGCATTGTAATGCCAGAGCAGGATGCGGTTATTGCCATAACTAGTGAAACGTCCAATATGCAGGCAATTATGAACGCAGTCTGGAACCATTTGCTACCCGGTATAAAGAATGAGCGGTTACCCGCAAATGTCTCTTTGTATAACTCCCTACGTGACAAACTTTCATCTCTAACCTTATTGACTGCTACAAAAAATATCAATTCAGCAATCGGCTCAGGAATATCGGGCAGAAAATTTACGCTACAGCAGAATTCTATCGGCGCGAAAGAAGCCAGTTTTACTTTTGATAAGAACAACTGTGAATTCAAGATAAAAGATACTAACAGGGATTATGTAATAACCTGTGGTATCGATCATTTTGTTAAGACGGATACCATTATGCCGGGCGATTCTACCAATCTTGTGGAGGGAAATAATAAGGCCACTAAAGCCGTAAAAGTGGCCGCTTCAGGAACCTGGACCGATGAAAATACTTTCATGATGAACTGGATGTTTTACGAAACACCACACTCGGATACGGTTACCTGTTCTTTTATTAATGAATCTGTAACAATCACTTTTAAAAACAGTATGATAGGGAAGAACGCGAACTTCAAAGAATCCCGGCCGGTGTTAAAAGGTGCCATAGATGCTTAGGTTTTTAGCCATGAAGGCCCGAAGGCGCGAAGGCACCAAGTGACACGAAGGTGGTCTTCGTGTTTCTTAGTTGCCTTCGCGCCTTAGTGGCTAAAGGTCCGACGAGTGATTCTACTTTTATCGCATAAAAATAACTCTCTGACTTACCACCTTGGTTTTAGTAACCAAGTGAATAATGTAAACTCCCGGTGATAATCCGTCCGAAGACAACTTCAGCGTTTTGGTAATCCCTGCTTGTACTTTTCCACTGAACATCCGTTGTAAGAGAACTCCCTGCACATTATAAATTTCTACTGTTGCATCTCCTGACTCTATTGGATATAATTGGATAGTAGCTGTTGTTCTGAACGGGTTGGGCGTTGCTTTTAATTGCAAGGAAACTTCATTTGAAGCTTCAACGGCCTGGCTATTCCGTAAGCTATTAGCTCCTGTTGCAAGCAATGAAGAGCCTGTGTTAAAAGGTACCAGGTGGCTGCCTGCTATTGGTATTTCTGTTGTTCCATTGGGTAATTGCCATGCAACCGAAACGTGATCAGCACCCTGGTTTTGTTTATGCAATACTTCAACATAATATTTATAACCAGCAGTAAGGCGAATAGCAACAGAGCGTTGTGACGGGTATTTAGTGAATTGGTGAAAATCGGACCAGTCATTCAACACAGCCACCATGGCCTTATTACCAGGGTTTTCATCAGTGCTTAACCAGAGCGCCACATGATCATCTCCTGAGATCATAAAAATGTAATCACCTGTCAATGGCGGGCAGATATAACCCCTTAACCTTTCTCCATAGGTGTTACCAATATTGGAGCTTTCGAAAACGTTCACCTGGTTGGTGGCGCTGGGCGGTGTTGCAACAGGGATCCGGGATACCTGGTTTCCGCTAACATTATCCCATCGTTCGCGAAGGATGCTTCCAACACCTGCACAGTCCTGTGACGGCGGTGTGGTTCCAGTTACAAATGGAAACAGGCGCGTTCCTGGAATTGGGGCTTCCACCGCACCACCTGGCAATTGCCATGCAATGCTTACATGATCTCCACCAGCGCTTTCTTTATGCAATACTTCAATGTAATATTTACGCCCAGCCTGTAGGCTGATCAAGGCGGATTGTTGAGACGGGAATTTGCTCCACTCCCTGAAGTCGGTCCAACTCAACAAGTTTACAATATTCACCTTGTTCAGCGGGTTGTCATCCGTGCTGAGCCATATTTGTACCGCATCATCGCCCGCAACGGTAAAGCGATAATCGCCGGTTACAGGCGGGCAGATATAACCTCTTATTCGTTCGCCATAATTGTCGCCGAGGTTGGATGTTTCAAGAATAGTAATTTGGTTAACAACAGTAGGACTGGCGTTCTGATTAATGCTTGCGATGTCATTACCGCCAACATTCTGCCATACCTCGTGGAGAATGGTTCCTGTTGCGGAACAACCTGCCGGGTCTGTCGGATTAACTACTGTGCCTTGTTTAAACGCGGCATCTGGTACCAGTTGCCTAATTATACCTGGCCCTGACCAAAAGAGCTGCATTGATTCGCCTCCATACTTTTCAAAGAATGTTATAGATACAGGATACGCACCCGCTGCTGGAATGTACACGGTACCAGTGGCAGATTGCTGCGCATGTACCCCATCGTTATTCACAAGCGCCGTGGTTGTGGGTGAATACAATGAATTGAAATAAAACTTGCTTCCATCATCAGAAATGGTTTCAAAAGTATAATTGCCTGCGGCGGGAATATTGATATAACCTTCCCAAACCACACCAAAATATTCATTCACATTTTTTATGCAGAGATCGATATTCGGCGTTGTGCCGGTTTTTACTGGGGTAAGCGTGTTGAAATTTGGAAGAATGTCCCAATTACCTTCATAATATTTATAGTTCAAGCCGTTGCTGGTAACGGGAGGTGTAATCGGTCCGTTGTCGTAAGGGGCAAGACGGTCACCGGGTATCGGCACTTGTGTGCCACCGTTTGGCATCTGCCAGCCAACTGTTACGTGGTCGCCAACATCTCCTTCTTTATGCAGCACTTCTATATAATAAAGCTGGCCCTCCTGAAGTATTATAGGTGCGGATTTTTGTGATGGGTATTTTGTGAACTCCCTGAAGTTGGTCCAAAGCAATAAGCTGGCGATTTTTCGTTTGTTGGCCGGGTTGTTATCGGTGCTTAACCAAAGTTCTGCCTGGTCGTCGCCGGAGATCATAAATGTATAATCGCCGGTTTTTGGCGGACACAGGTAACCCCGGATGCGGTCGCCGTAATTATCACCAACATTGGAGCTTTCCAGCGATGTTAGTGTGTTTTTACTGGACGGGGTAGTTGTTACAGGGATGGTGCTTATATCATTGCCATTAATATTGCTCCACTGCTCGCGGAAGATGGTTCCTGTTCCGGGGCAGTCGGCGCCGGGAACGGTAACTCCTGACTTCGGTAATAATATCACGGAAGTAAACGGAGCAAGTGTGATGCTTCCATTATATGCCTGGTTCCTGATATCCACATATTCGCCTTGCAATGGGATGGTTACCGAGCTGGTCGTTGAGTTGTATTCAAAACGAATGAGGTCTGTAGAAGCAACGGTTGCCGGTGACTTCTGTGAATTGGCATCTTTGCCATACAAGGCTTTCCATTGATCAAGCGTTAGACCCGATTCAGGATATGACCCGTTCTGAAAATGCGAAGTAAAAATCGTTACGTTGTCATCAACCGGCCTTGCGTAATAGTTGTTGTCAAAATTTCCAAACTGTGCTACATCGTCTTGATAGGTTCCAAATTCAGCAACTCGGTGGTAAAATTCTTTTGATACAAACACATTGTTCATCATGTTTACGTTACGTACCGGGCTTTGCCGGCCGTGCTCATCAGTTCTGAGCACTATCTGGCTGTGGTTGTTATAAAATGTATTGTTTTGAAGATTGATGTTATACGAGTTATGGATGTAAGCACCGTACAACCCGCAGTTAGCCGCGGTATTTCCGGTCATTTCAATGTTGCCGACATTATCATCCATATAAATCCCACTTGCAGGTCTGTAATCGGTCCAGATAGTTCCTTCAGGCGCACCCAGGCCATTCAGGATAATATTATCTGTAATCTTTAAGTTACTGGTAGTAGGTCCGTTTGGTATGTTGTTCCAACTGTAGATACCTGCCGCGTCATCCTTAACGGAAGCAAAATTCTTAATAAAGTTATTACTAATTGTATTTGAACTTCCCCTGAACGTAATAGCAATATATCCGGTGTTTTCAACTGTATTATGATCGATCAGTACGTTGTCACCCGATACCATGATAGCTTCATAAGAGCCACTATCTCCCCTGCCCATGCCGGGATTTACACCTGTGTTTTGTATCTTATTGTTCTTTACAGTTACATAACTACAGCCTTCGAGATTGAGGGCGACATTATTTGTGTAGTTGATATCGGCTCCTTCGATGGTAATGTCTGAACAGCCTCTCGCGTTCACCGCATTAATACCGTCAAAATAGATATCGCAGTTACTGATACGTATATGCTGCGCGTTAACGATTTCAAACGCGGCGCTATTTGGCCCCTGGAAACTCAGGTTCTCAAAAGCTATGTTACTTTGATTATTTATAGACACAAGCGTTTTTACAACACTAGCCTGTATTTTTGACGATGCGGGATTACCAGTAGGCAGGTAAATGCCTATCTTTTTTTCATTTGCCTTATAGTACCATTCTCCTGGCAGATCTAATGTTTTAGGATGGTTCTGAATGAAGTAACCAAAGTTGTTATCCGGGTTATACCCTGATTCTGAGTTATAATAGATCGTATTGCCTGAATGGCTGGTTATCAGGTTCCTGTCGATAACCCATCGTGTTTTACGGATAATTATATCGCCCCCGGTCCAATTAGTCGCGGAGGTTAATTCGTTATCAGTAATGCTGGTATTGCCGGATACGGATTCAAAGTTCAAATATCCTTTGTTGGGTGTATTACTATTGGGAAAACGTCCCACTACCTGGTGAACGCCGTTCAAAACCAACGTGTTCACCATGGTGTCGGCCGGAACACTGGCTTCCCATATACCGCTGGTTAAAGGGGTAAAATTTGTGAGGGTTGAAAAACCGTTGATTATAGGTTTTACCCCGGTGCCAAATGCACCAAAAGTTAGTGGCTGGCTTAGGCTTCCTGAGCGGTTGATGGTTATAGAACCATCAAAAACTTCGTTTCTTTTAAATAAAATGATGTCACCGGCATTTAGCATGCTGATTACTGCATTTAACTTTGCAATCGATTGCCAGGGTGTCGCGGGGTTTTGAGCCTCCGTTGCAGACCGGGAATCGTTACCGGAGATTGTTGAGAAATAATAAGTGTTGGCTTGAAGTTGTACAAAACAACCTAACAGGAGGATTAAGATCAGAATTCGCATAACAGTAGATTAATGGCTTACACAGGTATTAAAATGGCGCCCTTGTTGTGGGCGTCATTTTACCTGGAGTAACTATAAACAGTGAAGTAATTAGATTTATTATAAGTTTATATAAATATCTGAATCATTTCAATTTAAACAATAAAAGAAGGAAGTACAACTATTGTGAATAAAAAATTGCTGGCAGGAACGCTCTTATTACCATTTTTTCACCACAATTAGTACAAGTACGGCGCAGATGACAAGAACCATTCTTTATCGGCACGATCAACTATGCACAATAATTCTCCCATAACCGCAACAATTTATACTGACGGCAGCTGTCATACTCAATACCTGCAAGGCGCCTGGGTTGGAATTATATTGATTGGCAACACAAAGGAACAAATCAGTGGTCTGGAAATAAATACCACGCACAACCGGATGGAACTTACCGCTGTTATAAAAGCCATCGAATATATACAGGATCATCATCCGGCGATT
>JBBPYM010000272.1:0-6399 GCA_038199905.1 Chitinophagales bacterium
AGTAGTAACTTTCCGGCTCTTTGTTAATGTCTAGCTTGTAAGTCAGCGTTGAATCAACATGTAATGTAATATATGGATTAAGATTTGTAATTCGCAACAGGCTATCCTCGATTACCGGGTTGGGAACTATTAACATGCTGTCTTGTGGAAGCGTATCCGTTTTTGGAATCGTGTCAACTGGAGGTATAGTATCCACCTGGGCAAAAGCTCCACCAGTTGAGATTATCAGAACAATAAGCGCAATACCCAACGTTTTTCCTATATCCATTCCTCTTTATTTAGTTGAAGTTTCGGCAAAATTAAACCATTTTATAGTTGTAGAGAACTAAGAATCTGTTATAAATATATGGAATCACTTATAAGTAAGTTATTTATGTTGTTGATTCTTTCAAATAACTTGGATATTTGCTGATACTGGTAAGATTATCCGCCGTACGTAACCCCATAAACATTACCGGAATCATCAATAAGACACCCAACACTCACTTCTAAATAAGGAACAATAATACCATAAAGCTTACAGGAACCGAAAAAAAATCCCGGTAAGTTTATCACCGGGATCTTCCAAACTACCACTATTACCAACTTGTAACGCTTGCTTCTTAATTATTGAATTGAAATCTGCTGCGTAACTTCTTTTGCCTGTTCTTTCTTCGGTAGTAAGAACTTCAGCAAACCATTCTCATATTTTGCCTGTATTTTTTCAGCATCAATTTTATCATCCAGGCTAAAACTGCGTTTAAAACTCTGGAAGCTAAATTCTTTGCGGACTGTTTTTAGGTCCTCAGACTTGGTTTCTTCTTTTTTCTCGAAGCTGATTGTTAGAAGTCCTTTCTCAATGCCTACGTTGAAGTCTTCTTTGTTTCGTCCAGGAGCGCTCAATTCAAGATGGTAGGAGTCCGTTGTTTCAACGATGTTAACCGGCGGAACGTTGCTATTCCAATCTTTTCCGGCGGCAACCGGTAACTCATTTAACAAATCGTGAAATATGTTGTTAAATGTTCTAGGTAATTGGTTGTTTAATTTAACTAGTGTCATGACTTTATCTTTTATATTTTTGAATGATTGGTTGACGGGTTCTAGTTTTCAAACTCCGTACCAACCCGAAATTGTAACATAACTGCGTCAATATGGAATAATAACATCTACGAACATGACATGATCGCATACTGACCTTATATCTTATGTCAAATTGACACTTAAGTTCCTCAATTCTCTATGATAGAAATTTTAGTTTAATTTGCAGCTTAATTTTAGAAAATAAATATTAGCATATGTATCCTCAACAAATAGTGTTACCCATGAAGGAAGAGTTGACTGAATATGGGTTTAATGAAATGCAAACGCCTGCGGAAGTAGAAGACCAGCTTGCAAAACCTGGTACCACGCTGGTGGTGGTTAATTCAGTTTGTGGCTGCTCGGCAGGCACTGCCCGGCCAGGTGTTTTGATGGCAGTAGTTAATGCTACAAAAAAACCGGACAACCTTTCCACGAGTTTTGCGGGATTTGATATTGATGCAGTGCAAACGCTTCGCAAGCACTTATTGCCTTATCCACCATCGTCTCCGTCCATTGGTTTGTTTAAAGACGGGCAGTTGGTCCACTTCATCGAAAGGCACCAGATTGAAGGCAGATCGGCTCAAATGATTGCACAGAATCTTATCGCAGCTTTTGACGAATATTGCTAGATGATTATTATGGTTCCCTTAATTAATAACCTCTTCCCTGCAGGAAGGGGTTTTTTGTAAGCAAAACCGGATGTACTAATCATTATTCTTAAAGTCGTATTAATTACTCATCTTGTAACCAAAATGTTATTTTCGGATTTAGTGTAATAACATGCTTTAGTAACAGAAATTCAATTAAACTTGTAAACCCGTTTGGCCTAAGAACGAAGAAAATTAGCTTATGTATCCCAATCTTTATTATGCTTTCCAGGATTTATTCGGTGTAGGAGAACAGTGGAAATTTTTGAGGTTTGTAAATTCTTTTGGATTTTTTGTGGCACTGGCTTTTGTGGCAGCGGCTATGGTTCTGGCTGCCGAACTGAAAAGAAAAAGCAAACTAGGCTTTCTGCACTATGAAGAAGAAAGAATAGTGGTTGGTAAACCAGCGTCTTTTTCAGAGCTGCTTATAAATTTTGTTCTTGGCTTCCTCCTTGGCTATAAGATTATAGGGGCCTTCATATCCGATAGCCCCCTGGCTGCAAACCCTCCTGATTTTATTTTATCGTTGGAAGGCAGCTGGCCGATGGGTATCATCCTGGGTGGTGTGTTCGCGTTTTTGAAATGGATGGAGAAAAACAAGCAAAAACTTCCTAAACCTGAAAAACGAACTATTCGCATCTGGCCACAGGACAGGGTAGGAGACATTGTTATATTCGCTGCCATCTTTGGTTTCCTGGGTGCTAAAATATTCCACAACCTGGAAAATTGGGAAGAGCTCATGAGAGATCCAATAGGTTCCCTGTTATCTTTCAGCGGCTTAACATTTTATGGCGGACTCATCTGTGCCTCACTTGCCATCTGGTGGTATGCACGGAAACATGGTATTGGAATATGGCACCTCAATGACGCCGCCGCGCCTGCGTTGATGCTGGCATATTCAATCGGCAGAATCGGTTGCCAGGTGTCGGGCGATGGCGACTGGGGAATCCTAAACAGCGCCTACCAGGCAGACTCTTCCGGCAAAATAACTGCTTCTACGTTTGAACAGTTTAATGCATCTCTCCAGCTAAACAAGGAATTTTTTATCAGGCAATTTGGCACCCTCGAAAATGTGCATCACCTGTCTTTTAAAGCACCGTCTTTTTTACCTGACTGGATGGTTGCTTATTCGTATCCTCATAATGTTATCAACGAAGGAGTTGGCCTGGCAGGATGTACTGGTCAATATTGCGCCCATCTTCCCATTCCGGTTTTTCCAACGCCCTTTTATGAAACGGTTGTTTGCCTGGTTTTGTTTTTAGTTATCTGGCTGATGCGCAAACGACTTACTGTTCCCGGGTCTCTGTTCGCTGTTTATTTGATCCTGAATGGTGTTGAGCGGTTTTTCGTTGAAAAAATCAGGGTAAATACTACCTATTCCATCTTTGGTTTTCATCCTACGCAGGCAGAAATTATATCTTTTCTGTTAGTGATAACAGGCATAATCCTGCTCTTTTTTCTCAAGAAACGATTCCAGCGTAAAAAAGTGTTGGCCTGAGGATTTTCATCCGGCAGCATTAATTTTATAGTTAGAACTTCATAGAGTTTTTTTAACCACAAGGGCCACTATGGAGACACAAGGGACACAAGGAGTTGTTTATTTTGAAGAACACACCTTGTGTTTAACCGGTAAACAGAACTTCATCTTTGTGCCTTCTTTTTGAGCCTTGTGGTTATTTTTCCCTGGGCTCCGCGTGTTTATATCGCCGTCGGCTGATAGCTTATAACCAAATTCTTTATATATTTAACCCTCACATAAAAATTTGATATGCCTTCATTTGATATTGTAAGCAAAGTTGACCTGCAGACATTGGATAATGCCCTGAATACCGTTAAAAAGGAGGTCACCAACCGGTTTGATTTCAAAGGATCACATGTTGTTATTGATCTCAACAAAAAAGACCTTAAACTTAATATTGAAGCAGACAGTGAAATGAAACTCACCCAAATCATTGATGTGTTAATAAGCAGAACCATAAAACAAGGACTTGCGGGGGAGATCTACGACCTGAGCAAAGCACCATACCAGAGCGGTAAGGTTGTAAAAAAAGAAGTGGAAGTAAGAAATGGCATTAAACAGGAAGACGCAAAAAAAATCGTGAAGCTGATAAAGGACAGTGGGTTAAAAGTGCAGCCAGCTATCATGGACGATATTATCCGTGTTACCGGGAAAAAGATTGATGATCTGCAGGACGTAATACAAGCTGCCAAAGGATGGGACACTGGAATTGCGCTTCAGTACATAAATATGAAGAGTTAGTAGCTTTATTTTTTCTGAGCTTCCTGTTATCGACTACTTTTCACGAGGGCACTAAAACACACTGATAACTTTTGGAAATTATCGTTGTGAACTTAGATTGATTTTCACTTGTTAGGTTGTCTTCGTATGTGCCTTCTTTGTCTTAGTGGTTAAAAACAGCTTATCAAAGGGTTCGCTAAGCTTGAGTCCAAAGCCGCGCCAATTTTCTACCACAAAGTGGTCACTATGGAGGATTTACATCGATTGAATTATTATTGCTTTATCCCCCTGATTGTCTTACTTTTGCGCATCATTTCAAAATTCGTACGGCAAAATCCGTACAACCTTAAAAAAATAATATGAAACAAGGTCTCCATCCCCAGAATTACAAGTTTGTAGTGTTTAAAGACATGAGTAATGGAACATCGTTCCTGAGCAGGTCAACAGCTTATGCAAAAGAAACCGTTAAATGGGAAGACGGTAATGAGTATCCACTGATAAAACTCGAAATTTCAAATACTTCTCATCCCTTCTTCACGGGCAAGTCAATGCTGGTAGATACAGCAGGTCGTATTGACAAGTTTAACAAACGTTACGAGAAGAAAGCAAAATAGGTAGCAGAACCTCACATTATTATCCCTTCCTGGTTTCCGGGAAGGGATTTGTTTTATAATCAACTTTTGAAAGTTGTAGTTTTATGCCCATGAACTTCCTGGAAAATCCTGTCATAACAAAAAGACTATATCCATTCTCCCTTACCAGGCCAGTCAGTGAAATACGCATCGGCATTTTAACAATACGGGAAAAATGGAATTTTGTTCCTGTTAACACCACGACGTCAGTTCATTCAAACCATATTCCGTCCTATAAGAAGCTTACCGCTTTTAAAAATGGTAACACAGTTTATCAAGATGTTGATCCCGTTTTCATTGAGCATCCATGGCAAATATTTGAACTAAACGACTGGGCCATCCGGCAGGATTTCGAACTGATTACCACCGGAAGGTCATCACAGAAAATTTCTTCCACCAACAAGATCATCAATCCGGAAAATATTTTTTTAGAAGAAGGGGTGATTATGGAGCACTGCTTCGTAAATGCTTCTAAAGGACCTGTGTATATTGGCAGAAATGCCGAGATTATGGAGGGATGCATGGTACGGGGGTCCCTTTCCGTGGGCGAGGGTGCGGTAGTAAAAATGGGCGCAAAAATTTATGGTGCAACAACCATAGGTCCTTATTGCATCGCTGGTGGAGAAATAAAAAACTCCGTATTCTTTGGTTATAGCAATAAGGGCCACGATGGTTACCTGGGTGACTCCGTCATTGGCGAATGGTGCAATTTAGGCGCGGGCACATCCAACTCAAACTTGAAAAATAATGCAGGGCAGGTGTCTGCGTGGGACGAGGGAACCGGAAACAACGTGACTGTTGGCACAAAATGTGGACTGTTAATGGGTGATTACAGTAGAAGTTCTATCAATACTTCGTTCAATACAGGCACCGTAACAGGAGTTTGCTGCAATATTTTTGGCGAAGGGTTGAAGGGGCCACATATTCCAAGTTTCAGTTGGTGCGGGCCTTCCGCCACAACCCGGTACGAATTCGACAAAGCGATAAGAGACATCGCCAACTGGAAGAAATTAAAAAAACATTTTTTGCAGGAAGCGGAAATCAAACAACTCAGGCATATTTTTGATAATAATTAAACCACATATCATGAGAAAACAAATAGCGGCAGCAAACTGGAAAATGAACCTGACTTACCAGCAGGGAGAACAATTAATAAATGATATTCTTAGCGCAAACATACAGCTTGAGGAACATCAACATGCAGTTTTTGCTGTGCCTTTTCCATACCTTGTTATGGCGGGTTCGGCGGTGGCCGATAAATTCCATTATTCCGTTGCGGCCCAAAATTGTTCTTACCATATTTCGGGCGCGTATACAGGCGAAGTATCGGTAGAAATGTTGTACTCCATCGGCATCAGGCATTGCCTGGTAGGGCACAGCGAACGCAGAGAGTATTTTCATGAAACCAATAAAGAGCTCGGTTCCAAAATTGACCTTTTATTGCAGCAGCAGATCACCCCGATATTTTGTTGCGGTGAACCACTCGAGATCAGGGAGGTCGGCACGCAAAATGAACATGTTGAAATGCAGCTTAAAGAATCGCTGTTCCACCTTAATGAGCAGCAAATTATAAACGTTGTAATAGCTTATGAACCTATCTGGGCAATTGGTACCGGTAAAACAGCGTCTACTCAACAGGCAGAAGAGATGCATGCACATTTAAGGTTGCTTTTATCAGGAAAATACGGCAACGAGATTGCTGATACAATTTCTATCCTTTATGGTGGCAGCGTGAAAGGCGGAAACGCCAAGGAATTATTCTCTTCTCCTGATGTAGACGGCGGCCTTGTTGGCGGTGCTTCTTTGGTTGCCAATGAATTTC
>JBBPYM010000273.1:0-2958 GCA_038199905.1 Chitinophagales bacterium
ATTTACGGGTGTTTTTATATATGTCAAAGTCGAGGACCGAAGAAAAGTCATTGTTTGTCTTTCTAACCTGCTGCTCCCCGTATATCCAGCTATTGCTACTATTTAATGTCATTGCTTTCTTGCTGACGCTGAACTTGAGGCTATTATTCAAAACAAACGAATTACCATCATTTGTTTTGTTTATCACTCCGGTGGAACCATAATAAACATAATATTGAAGGCTATCCTTAAACTGGGAAAAGGCCTGGTTGTAAAATGCTGTCAGAAAAAAAACTAAAAGAATTCGGGTCATATCCGGTAATTTCGATTCGGTAAATCAATAAATTTTGCAAGCCAGTACAAGCTTACCATTTAAAACATTTAATCAGTTTGGAAGCAGCGGTTTTAACAGTCAGTGTTGCCCGGGTGACTGGACAAACAAATACATCTAAAGTTGTTCCCCTATCATAGGCCATACTGCTGGCACGGGCGAGAAACGGTGGTTTAAAACATGACAGAGCAGGACAGTCAAACATATTTTAGCGTGTACATTTAAAAAACTTTTGCGATATGCTTGTTAATCAATCTACAGTATTAATAGCCCAGACAATTAACACCAATCAAATTCCTCTTCTCCATTAATATAAACTGTATATATTACAGGCTCTTTCTGCCAATCAAACAAAAATAAAACTATGATCAGACTATTTCCACGGTTCTTTTTCAAAACCACTAAAATACAGTTGCTGCTAGCTGTTATGACAGTGGTTTTTGCCTCCTTTGGTTGTAATAATTCAAAAGAACCAAAGGTGGACCCCGATACCAAAGGTGATCCGAAACTCGGCAAGATTAAGTTGCTGCCAGACTTTCATGCTGAGCACCTGTACAGTCCAGGCGTTAACGAGCAAGGATCATGGGTTGCGATGACATTTGACGATAAGGGCCGGATGATCGCTTCAGATCAATACGGATACCTCTACCGGATAACCATTCCACCGGTGGGTTACGACACGGCTACTGCCAAATTGAAAGTTGAAAAACTGGCGATAGATGTTCCCGGAGATACTTCTACTGCAACCATAAAGATGGGTTACGCCCATGCGCTGATGTATGCATTTAACAGTCTCTACGTAATGATTAATGATGAAGGCGACAGGAGCAATATGACCCGCAAAAGCGGCCTGTATCGTTTACAGGATACCAACAACGATGACCAGTTCGACAAGATGACTTTGCTAAAAAGGCTGGAAGGTCAAGGCGAGCATGGTCCTCATAGTATTGTATTATCTCCTGATAAACAATCGATCTATGTTATCGCGGGCAATTTTACAAAAATCCCGGAAATGAACTCTTCCAGGTCGCACCCAGTGTTTAAGCATGATAACGTATTAGCGCTGGTAAAAGATCCTAACGGTCATGACAATGTTGTAAATACACATGGAGGTTGGGTAGCTCACCTGGACTCTACAGGAACAAACTGGGAACTTATCAGTTCAGGTTTCCGCAACGCGTTTGACCTCGCTTTCAATGAAGACGGTGAAATGTTTAGCTACGATTCAGATATGGAGTGGGATTTTGGTCTTCCCTGGTACCGCCCTACAAGAATTTGCCACGTAACAAGCGGCAGTGAATTTGGATGGCGCCCGGGTACCAACAAATGGTCACCATCCTGGCCCGACAACCTGCCTGCCGTTGTTAATATTGGCCAGGGATCACCCACCAGCGTATTCAGCGGACTCACTGCAAAGTTCCCCGAAAAATATCGCCGTGCGATCTTCGCGTTCGACTGGAGCTTTGGTATCATTTATGCCCTTCATCCTACTGCAGAAGGTTCCAGTTATAAAACTACGGCGGAAGAATTTATTTCCGGCGCACCCCTTCCGTTGACTGATGGCATTATCGGCCCCGACGGCGCCCTGTACTTCCTTACAGGCGGACGCAGGCTTGAATCTGACCTTTACCGTGTTTACTATAAAGACAACAACGAATCTAATAGCGCGCTTAATTCTAATTCATCGGAAGAAGCTACCAAGGCAAGGAAAATCAGAACAGACCTTGAAGCCTTTCATGGTAAGGTAAATCCACAGGCTGTTGATTTTGCATGGCCATATTTAAAACACGAAGACAGGTTTATCCGTTTCGCCGCGCGTGTGGCGATAGAGAACCAGCCAGCTGCCCAATGGCAGGCGAAAGCGTTGGCAGAAAGGGACCCACAGATACTCACCCAGGCTATACTTGCACTGGCACGTACTGGAGATTCAACACTAAAGGATAAAATGTTCCAGGCACTGGTGACTGTTGATTTCAAAAAACTTTCAGAATCACAACAGGTAGACCTGCTAAGAGCATTTGAAGTAACATTGTCAAGGATGGGACTTCCTGCTGCTGCAGTGAACGCGCAGGTGAATAATTACCTGGATCCGATCTACCCGGTATCTTCCAATGAGGTCAATCGCATGTTTTGCAAGATCCTTGCATTTACCGGTGATGCACAAGTGGTTTCCAAAACACTTGCCATAATGGATGATGCAAAAGACACCGACAGTTTACAAAAAACCTTTACCAGCTCTTCCGACCTGGTATTGCGTAACCCGCAATATGGTATGGACATCGCCAAGATGCTCGCCAATAAACCACCCGCTCAGCAGGTATATTACGCTACTGCGCTTAGCACGGCAAAAAATGGCTGGACACCTGAATTGCATGAGAAATATTTTAAATGGTTTACAACCGCTTTCGGATATAACGGTGGCGTAAGTTATATCGGCTTTATTGACGGCGCGCGGAAGCTGGCGCTTGCAAATGTTCCTAAAAATCAATTTGCCCATTTTAGTGCCATCTCCGGCCAGGCGCTTCTAGATTCAAGTAATAACAGCAGGTTAGCCGTTACCGGCCCCCGTGCCGTTGGACCCGGACGCCGCTGGCAGGTAGATTCAGCACTGGTTGTTATTGAGCGTGATTCGAGCACAAGGGATCTTG
>JBBPYM010000274.1:0-31732 GCA_038199905.1 Chitinophagales bacterium
GACTCTACTTAAAGAATCGCTCGCTGTTGCTTCAAACTTTCAAAGAACTTTCTGGCTTTACAACCACTCCCGTTTTATTTGGGAGTGCAAAAGTAATAACCTTTTTATTACTGACAAAATTTATTATCAAACTTTCACCGAATCTTTTCTACCCAGCCTGACTCCACACTCTCACTCTAACATAAAAACCCGCCTACTTCTAACACCAACTCCTTAAGAACTCTCCCGCCTTTTTCAATTGCGGAGCGCAAAGATATATATCATTCCTTTACTAACCTAATCAAAAAAATCATTTTTGAAAATAAGGATCAATTATCTTTTATAATGATTCCATATCGTTGCAGGGGCCCTTTGAGAAAAGGGAAAACTCAAGACCTATTAGGAGTGGAACAATGATAAACGAAAGGCTTTCGTGCTGACAGCCTTCCTATGGCAGCCTTCTTAGCGGCGTATATAGGTCAGCGGATACAATCTTTTCGTTATGATCGACCTATTTCAATTCGCTTAAACAAATACCACTCACATAATTTTGTTCATGCACATTTTTTAAAGCATTAACTTTATTATACTAAACAAAAAATCAATCAAAAATGAATACAAAAAACCTCACACTCATCGTAATTCTTGCAGCAATCATTTTATTAGGGGGTTGTGGATGCAGCAGTTATAATGGGTTGGTACAGCAGGATGAGACTGTTCAAAAATCCTGGAACAATGTTCAAAGTGATTATCAACGTCGCGCAGATCTCATCCCAAATTTGGTGAGCACAGTTAAAGGTGAAGCCAACTTTGAGCAAACAACCTTAACGAATGTTATAAATGCGAGAGCCAAGGCTACCTCGATTAATGTTGATCCGGCAAACTTAACTCCAGAGAAACTTCAGGAGTTTCAACAAAATCAGGGGCAACTATCCCAGGCACTTGGCCGTTTGATGGTGGTAAGTGAACGATATCCTTCGCTTCGTGCTAATGACGCTTTTCGCGGACTGCAGGCTCAACTGGAAGGAACAGAAAATAGGATTAAAGTTGCACGCAATGATTTCAACAGTGCAGTTGCTTCTTATAATGTAAAGGTTCGTAGTTTTCCTGCAAATATCTTTGCAGGTATGTTTGGCTTTAAGGCTAAGCCGGGTTTCGCCGCCGAGGCAGGGAGCGAAAAGGCACCTGAAGTTAAATTTTAAACTGACTAGCATGAGCTTACTCTCCTTTTTTAATAAAAAAGCATTCTTCAATGCAACAGAACAAGAAAATATCGTGGCGGCAATTCAAACTGCAGAAAAACAGACTAGTGGGGAGGTTCGTGTTTATTTTGAATCAAGGTGCAAATATGTAAATGCCCTGGATAGGGCCGCGGAAATTTTCTACGGATTAAAAATGAATGAGACGCATGAAAAAAATGCTGTTCTTGTATACCTGGCGTTAAAAGACCACCAGTTAGCCATATTTGCAGATGAAGGTATTCATACAAAAACTGGAAAAGACTTTTGGACAGAACAAGTACAGCTCATGCTACGTCATTTTAATAAAGAAGATTATGCGCAGGGTATTCAACATGTTGTGCACCAAATCGGAGAGTCTTTACAAAAACATTTTCCCTACGTGGAGCACGCCGATAAAAACGAACTTCCTGATGATATCATATTCGGTAAATAATAAGTAAGGTCACGCCCCTACTAAGGACTTATATAGAACGATGAAGAACTTTATATCTGTATTATGCTTGCTGTTTACCATAACAGTAGCAGCTCAAAACATACCACAAAGGCCCAACCCGGCAAGGCTGGTCAATGACTTTGCCAATGTGCTTACGAAAGACCAGATAGAATCACTTGAAAGAAAGTTGGTGGACTATGATGACAGCACATCAACACAAATCGTCATTGTAACAGTTCCATCAACTGGGGACTATGATATTAATGACTACTCATTAAAAGTGCTAAGAGATTGGGGGGTAGGTAATAAAAAGAATAACAATGGGGTATTGATACTGGCAGCGATTACCGACAGAAAGATAAAAATAGAATTGGGATATGGTATGGAAGGTGTTATTCCTGACATTATAGCGAAACAGATTATTGAAAATGAAATTACGCCGAACTTTAAGCAGTCGAACTATTACCGCGGATTTGACGAGGCAGCGGATGCAATCATAAAAGCTGCTGCCGGAGAATACAGAGCTCCGCAGGGTTATAGGAAAACGAATTCTGGCAACAAACGAAGCGGTTCAATCCTGTCATTTCTCATCCCTTTGATCATTATCTTGATAATTGTTTCAAGATCTGGTGGACGAGGCGGAAGAGGCGGTGGCGGCGGTTTTGGGGGAGGTCTGTTGGGAGGAATTATCGGCAGCAGCCTTGGGGGCGGCGGATGGTCCGGAGGAGGTGGCAGCGGCGGATGGTCAGGTGGCGGAGGAGGTGGCGGGTTTGGAGGTTTTGGTGGCGGGAGCGGAGGCGGAGGCGGCGCAAGCGGCAGTTGGTAGTTATACATATAGTTAATTATACTCAAAGGGAGAACCTTCGAAACAACACAATTTGCAAATCTTACATTGTTTCAAGGGCTCTCCTTTTGTTATTCTGGTGGTTGACTAAAAACCTTTTTTATCCGTTATCTGTGCCTTCAAATATTCTAACTGTTGTTGAATATTCCCGGCATCAGAACCTATAAGAGCCGCCGTTTTTTGCGAAATAATGCTCCTCAATACCACATTATTAATGAACGGAGTGGTTTGACTTTGATAATTAGCGGGTATCCCATCTCTAAAAGAAGTTATCAAATCAACTCCTTTTTTGAATTTCTCCGTATTTTTTACTTTCCCAAGATATTGCGCAAATGGCTGGAGGGCTTCAAACCTGGCATCTCCAAAAGGCAACTTTTCGAAATTATCAGCTATTATGTCAAAATCGCTTTCTGCGCCGGCCGCAATTAACACCTGCGTAATTGATTCGGCTAATTTTCCCTTTGCAGGGTTATTTTTCAGCCTGTTAACCACTTCTAACGAAGCTGCATGATCTGAAATAGTAATAGCCTCCAAAGCAGCACCAGAAACACTATAAGAAGAATCGTTTAACGCTTTGGCAAATAATGATTTATATTCCGGTTTGTTGGGATAAATGCCTAGTAAGCTTATAGCTTTTGCGCGCACTGTAGGCTTCTTTTCGTTCTTTGCGATCTCGAATATAATACTCTCCATTGCTTCCCGGAGTTGAGGTTTCTTAAGATCCAGAGACTCTAGCGTATACTCCCTCAAACCATAAAACTTATCCTGCATTGCCAGCTTGATTAAAGAAATCGATTTTGGGTCGTCCTGCAATTTCGCACAAAAATCAATTGCCTCACGGCGATCCATGTAGTTTCCAGCGAATTTGTATTGATGTATAAAATTTTCTAAGGTTTTGTTGTCCTTTTTGTCGCATAACAATACTTTATCTCCGTCTACGTTAACCAGATCAGGCTTTGTCTGGTAGTTGAAGGTGAACGTTTGCTCTTTATCGCTTAGCCACACATTATGACGCACTTTATTGGGACCATTATATATGTCAATGGCAATTGGTAATTTAAATGCCTGGTTGCCAGTTTGAGTTTGTGTGATGATAACATTTACTTTCTTGGAATCTTCATTATAAACATAGTTAATGTCTAAAGAAGGATTCCCACTACCGTAGTACCATTGATTAAAAAACCAATTTAGATCCCTACCCGAAACTTCCTCGAAGGCAAGTCGCAGCTGCGGGACCTCGGCAGACTTAAATCTATTTGCTGTTAAGTAAACATTCAAACCCTTAAAAAAAGCACTGTCTCCAAGATAATTTCTAAGCATGTGCAGAATCCTGCCGCCTTTATTATAACTCACGGCATCGAACATGTCTTCTTTGTCTGCATACTTAAATCGAACAAGGTCTTTGGAACCGCTTCTGCTGCCAAGGTAACCTTGCATATCGGTGAGATTCTGGGCATCACCCGCATCTTTACCATATTTGTATTCGTCCCATAACGTTTCACTGTAATTAGCGAACGACTCATTTAAAGTGAGGTTACTCCAGCTTTCTGCTGTGACCAGATCGCCGAACCACTGATGAAAAAGCTCGTGAGCAATGGTGCTCTCCCATTTGTTGCCATCTACCAATTCTCGGGCATCCTGTTGCGCACTTTCCTGATGCAAAGTTGCTGTAGTATTTTCCATCGCACCGCTTACGTAATCTCTGCCAACAATCTGAGAATATTTAACCCAAGGATATTCTACCCCGGTAATTTTCCCGAAAAAAGCCATCATTTCAGGAGTGTTTCCAAAAATTCTCCTTGCAACTGGGGCGAATTGTTTTTCTACATAATAGCTAACTTCTTTGCCCTTGTAAGTATCCTTTATGATTGCATAATCACCAACACCCATAAAAAACAGGTAGGGAGCATGTGGCTGATTCATGTTCCAATAGTCTGTTCGTGTACCATCTAAGTTCTTTCTTTGACTCATCAGTTTGCCATTAGAAAGAGTAACATATTTATTGGGAACTGTCATGTAAATCTCTTGAGTGGACTTTTGATTAGGCTTATCAATAGTTGGACACCATGCAGAGGTTGCTTCAGTTTCCCCCTGCGTCCAGATTTGAGTGGGAGTATTTTTATCCTCGCCTTTCGGGTTAATAAAATAAAGTCCCTTAGCATCGTTTATGGCAGCGCTTCCCTTCACTTTCAATTCATTAGGTTTTGCTGTGTAGTCAATGAATACTGTGTAAAGCTCGTTCCCTTTGTAGATTTTGTTTAGATGGATATTAAGTATCATACCATCATAATCATATTTGAGGGCTGTCATGCGGTTCTTACTGACAAGACTAATCTTATTAATGTCCATTCCTTTTGCATCCAGTACCAAACTGTCAGTGGCATAAAAATGGGGCTTAAGAGTTACCCAAGCCTTGCCGTACATATATGATTTTGAATAATCGAACCGAACTTCCAGTTTGGTATGAACCAGATCATTAACTCTGGTAGCCGATTCACGGTAAAAACTATCAGAACCGCTGTCCGGAAGATTCTGGGCTTGAACTTCTAATGAAAAGAATATTATAATTAGAAATGCGCAAAGAGATTTATACATATTATCAATTTAATAGGCATAAAGATAAGCTGAGTAATGTTTTGGGTTTGTAAAGAAAATGGTAAAAGGGGAAATAAGAGTCGAGGAGTGGACTCTTCAATTAACACGAGCCAATGACCTCACCAATTTATATTTGTCAATTAAAATGTAATTTATTATTCAGCTTTTGTGTTTTTAACAAACTAACGTAGGTTTGCTAAGGATATCTGTGTAAGCCAATGCAAAAAGTTGTTTTCTTTCTACTGTTTCTCGAGTTAGGTTTCAAAGCATTTTCTCAGGAAAATTTTTATGTCTATTTTCAGGCCGATGATCATCTGCCTTTCTATGCAAAAATCAATGCCAAGTTCTATAGTTCTTCAGAAACAGGGTATTTGATTGTTCCTAAGTTAAATGATGGTGTGTACGAAGTAGTAATTGGATTTGCTAAAAATGAATACGCTGAGCAGTATTTTTCGCTTTCGCTTAACAAAAAAGATAACGGCTTTCAACTAAAGAACTTTGCTGGTAAAGGTTGGGTGCTGGTTAACCTTCAAAATTCGTCTGTAATTAATAACACAAATCATTCTGCAGGTTTGTCGCCATCGTTTTCTGGCACTAGAAAAACAGATGCTTTTTCACAGTTATTGGCCAATGTAGTAAATGACACGGCTATTTTGTACAGTATTGCCAAGTATAAAGATGCAGATGCCGTTGTTTCAAAAGCCTCAGAACCTAACAAATTACAAACGATAGAAGCTACGGAGCAAAATATAACTCTTACTGATTCTATATTAACGCCTCCCGTCAAGGAAATCGGGGGGGCAAAGGACTCGGTTGTAACCGGTCAGGATCACATCGTTGCTGAGTCACTTAAAGAAATTCCTAAGATAAATGAAAAGATAGTAAGTGATCCCGTCAAATCGTTTAATGCCGATAGAAGTGGGGAAGTAGCTGTCAAAGCAAAGATTTCGTTGGAAAAGCCATTTATCACTAGAATTGATGAAAGAAAGATTGGGGAAAGCTACCAGGCTACTTATATAGAGCAGTACAATTTTGCGACCGATACAATTAAAATTTATATTTTATCAAATGAGAATCCTGTCGAGCCATCAACTGTGATTATCAGGAGCGATGAAAAGACGGTTGAAGAGTTACCCGAGCAAAATAATCCAGTTATTGAGAATTCTCTGCCTGTCAAGCCTGTCGTTATTGACTCAGCCACATTTAAAGGCCGCGCGGTCGAGATAAATAACTCAGATTGCAAAAGTTTTGCAACTGATTATGACATTGATAAACTTCGGGTTAAATTGATAAATGATAAAACAATTGCAGACAAATTCGCAACTGCAAAGAGATTTTTAAAGAGCAAATGTTTATCCGTTAAGCAGATAAAGGCACTAACGGAACTATTTCCGAGTGATGAAACTAAGTTTGGTTTTTTTGAAATTGCCTATCCTTTTGTTTCTGACACAGGCAATTTTTATCTGCTGGGAGATCTAATGGAAAATGACTTTTACAAGAACCGGCTCAAAGCAATGATTCTTAATTAGCTTAAAATGAAAACTACCAATGGCCCGATATTTCCTGGAGGTTTGTTACAAAGGCACGAATTATAGTGGTTTTCAAAAGCAGGAAAATTCCAATACTATACAGGCGGAAATTGAAAAAGCCCTAACGGTTCTTCAGCGAGATAATATTGAAATTACCGGTTCTTCCAGAACAGATGCAGGGGTTCATGCATTACAAAACTTTTTTCATTTCGATTATGACAAGCCGTTTCATCCCCAATTTCTCTATAAAATCAATGCTATTCTTCCCGGTGACATTGTTACTGCCGGTCTTTACGAAGTGAGTGATGCTGCACATTGTCGTTTTGATGCAACAGCTCGTACCTATAAATATTTCTTATACCAATCCAAGGACCCTTTTCTAAATGACAGGGCGTACTATTATCCTTTTAGAATCGATTTTGAAAAGCTGAATGAGGCTGCTTCTTTATTAAGGGAATATCAAGATTTTACCTCCTTTTCGAAACGGAACACGCAAGTGAAGAGCTTTATTTGCAGGATAGAAGAAAGTGAATGGAAAAAAGAAACAAAGGGATTAGTTTACAAGGTCAGCGCAAACAGATTTTTGCGCGGAATGGTGCGCGGTTTAACAGGCACAATGCTTCAGGTTGGGCGGGGAAAACTTTCAATTAATGATCTGAAACAGATTATTGAAGCAAAGGATTGCTCGAAAGCAGATTTTGCGGTGCCAGCCAAAGGCCTGTTTTTGGAAACTGTTAGGTTTCCGACAACATTTTTCATCAAGGATAATCATAATAAGCAAGCCAGGTGATTGATTCAACTCCAGCCCTGGCTTACTCTTTCTTGTAATTTATTCTGCCACTAACCTTTCACAGCAGCAATACCGGGTAGTTCTTTCCCTTCAAAATATTCCAAAAGTGCACCTCCGCCTGTAGAAACATAACTTACTTTTTCAGCGATGCCGAATTCATATACAGCGGCGACAGAATCACCTCCTCCTATCAAAGAAAAAGCACCCATACTTGTTGCTGCAGCCACTGATTCTGCAATCATTTTTGTTCCATGCTGGAACTTTTCCATTTCAAAAACACCCATAGGACCGTTCCAAAATATAGTTTTCGAATGTTTAATCACGTTGCTGAATTGCTCACAGGCTAAGGGCCCGATATCTAGTCCCATCCAGCCATCCGGGATATTGTTGCTTGGTGCGTGGGAGGTATTGGCGTTAGCGTCAAATCTGTCGGCAATGGTGGAATCCGAAGGTAAATGAATAGAAATTCCTTTATCTGCGGCTTTTTTAAGGAGCTCTTTTGCTGTTTCCAACCTATCATCCTCACACAATGAATCTCCAATTTTGCCGCCTTCAGCTTTCATAAAAGTATAAGCCATTCCTCCGCCAATTATGATATCGGTGACCCTGCTTAAAAGATTTTCTATAATTAGTATCTTGTCAGAAACCTTGGCTCCCCCGATGATGGCAGTAAAGGGCTTCTCGTCACGGTTCATTATTTTCTCGGCATTTTCTACTTCCAGTTCCATTAGCAGTCCAAACATCTTTTTTTCAGGAGAAAAGAATTTGGCGACAACGGTGGTTGATGCATGGGCCCGATGGGCAGAACCAAATGCATCGTTCACATAGACATCTCCGAGCTCACTAAGTTTTTTCGCAAAATCCTCATCACCTTTTTCTTCTTCCTTGTAAAAACGTAAATTTTCCAACAGCAGCACTTCACCAGCTTTTAAGTCGGCTGAAAGGTTTATCGCCTGTTCGCCAATGCAATCGTTGGCAAACAAAACGTTAACCTTTTCTCCTCCATCGTTTAATAATTCCGTTAAATGCGCCACCATGTAATGCAGGGAAAACTTGTCTGTTGGACCATCCTTCGGTCTTCCAAGATGGGACATTAGAATTACACTTCCTCCATCTGAAAGAATTTTTTTAATGGTAGGGATAGCCGCTTTCATGCGGTTATCGTCTGAAATCTCATTCTTATCGGTCATGGGAAGGTTGAAATCTACTCTTACCAGGGCCTTTTGATCTTTAAAATTATACTCGGCGAATTTTGACATAGTTAGATTTTAAGATATCATATACTCCATAAAACTATTGTATGCAGCAGATCCCGGTTATTAATGCCGGGATCTGATATGAATATTATCTATTGATATTTATTTGCTGATTAATCCTGCAAAGTGTTTAACTGTACGCACCAATTGGGAAACGTAGCTCATTTCATTGTCGTACCAGGAAACCGTTCTAACAAGTTGTTTTTCACCAAAAGTCATCACTTTCGTTTGAGTTGCATCGAACAAAGAACCAAAACTGCTACCAATAATATCAGAGGAAACAATCTCATCCTCTGTATAGCCAAAACTTTCATTGGAGGCGGCTTTCATAGCAGCATTAACTTCCTCAACTGTAACCTTCTTATTCAATACACTAGTCAACTCGGTTAATGATCCAGTAATTACCGGAACTCGTTGTGCGCTGCCATCCAGTTTACCTTTTAGTTCGGGTAATACTATTCCTATTGCCTTTGCGGCACCGGTTGTGTTAGGAACTATATTAGCGGCAGCCGCCCTTGCGCGCCGAAGATCACCTTTAGCATGTGGAGCGTCTAAAGTATTTTGATCATTGGTGTAGGCATGAATAGTAGTCATGATGCCTCCTTCAATTCCATAAGTATCATTAAGCACTTTCGCCATCGGAGCAAGGCAGTTGGTTGTACAGGAAGCACATGAAATAATAGTTTCGCTACCATCAAGTATGGCATGGTTAACGTTGAATACGATTGTCTTTAGGTCGCCGGTTGCTGGTGCTGAAATAACCACACGCTTTGCTCCGGCTTTAATGTGTGCTTCTGCTTTTTCTTTGTCAGTAAAAAATCCGGTGCTTTCTATTACTACGTCTACTTCATGTTTTCCCCACGGAATCTGAGCTGGGTCTTTCTGTGCATATATTTTTACTTCATCACCGTTTACAATGATTGCGTCTTCTGTTGCCGTAACATCTACACCGAAGCGGCCCTGGGCGCTATCATATTTTAGAAGGTGAGCCAACACCTTCGGACTTGTCAAGTCATTAATTGCCACCACATCAATTCCTTCCATATCATAAATCTGGCGATATACCAACCTTCCGATTCTTCCAAAGCCGTTAATAGCTACTTTTACTGTACTCATAATCTTGAATTTGTGATTTGTAATTAGGATGCAAAGTTACATTTTCGAAAATATTAACAGTGATTATTTTTTTTAAAGAATCTGATTTTAGGTGCATTTAACAACTTGTTTTTTGAGGCGATACGGGAGAAAGATCGGATAAGTTATAATCAGCTGCAAAAAGTTTTGGCCGGAATACTCAGGGCTTATATCTTTGCACTCCTTTCAGAGGGAAACCTTCAAAAAAGGATTGCAATCACCCGCCGCGTTGGTCAATCGGTTAAGACGCATCCCTTTCACGGATGAATGACGAGTTCGATTCTCGTACGCGGTACAATGAAAACCCTCAGTAATGAGGGTTTCTGCATTTATCGCCTTTCCGCACGGTTACTTTTCTATTCGTTAAGTATTCATTGATGATCCCGGATCTAATTAAAACAATGTAGATTTAAACTATGGAGCCTATTCTTGTCTCGACAACTTTATTAATACCTGAAGGACAAACTGAGGTTGTTTCTATCCGGTTTTACCTAAGTGGTCACAGCGGAATATGGGACATTGACACCAACAGTGTGTACTTCAATTATCAATTATGGAGCGAATGGAAAGATTGTAAAAATGACCAGCATCTTCAAAAGAAGTTCTTTGATAATCTTCGACGCGTTAGTAAATCAATGCTTCCTTGAATCTACTAGTTCTAACTAAAGCATTGAACTCTGCCACACTAACCCAACTTCAACTATTCTTATAAGAAATTAATTAGACTGATTTGATATAAATTGTAACATGGTTAGCGACTTGGTCTTAAATTTACTGCATGATACAATCAAACGAGCTCAGGCTAGGCAATCTCCTGTCCTATAACTCCAATATATACGTGGTCAGCTCTCTATCAAAGAATAAAGTTGAAGCAGAACCTATAGGCCAGGCAAAGTCATCTTCTGCTGCCTACTTTAAACTTGAGTATATACCGCTTGATGAGGATTGGATGAAATTGCTAGCTGGAAACGAAACCGGATACTTAACCATTTCATCGTTAGAACGCACTTCTGACAGCAGCGATATCATTGTTCTGTCTACCATTGAATGTTATCTCCACGAAGACGGTTTTTTGCGTGTGTGTGCTTACGAATATGATAAACAGCCAAACGGCTCAACGGAGATATCAGATGATGTTATCACGCTTGGGTACCGCCACGTTATCTACCTACATCAATTGCAAAATCTTTATTTTGTCCTGTCTGGGGAGGAACTAACTATCCCGGATTTGTGATCCATTTCACTTGGCAACTTTACAACGTTCCCTCGGTGTATGATCTTCATATTTTAATGACGAGTAAGCGGATAATTACTAAAGTTTTTCACCATAAACTCAAACAGCAAGGTTTAACTGTAAGTTGCGAAAATTAACTTACTTTGAATCTTTATCAGTTGTTATTAATTTTCCCCATAATTATTGATTTACGATGGCAGGATCACGCAGACCGTTTTATAAAAGTCTTTATTTCCAGGTTATTCTTGCTATATTAATTGGTATTTTGATAGGTCATCTTTATCCTGAAACAGCCGTTACCCTGAAGCCACTCGGTGATGGATTTATCAAGCTAGTAAAAATGATTATCGGACCCGTTATTTTTTGCACCATTGTAACCGGTATGGCGGGAATGCAGGATTTAAAGAAAGTTGGATCTGTGGGTGCTAAATCATTATTATATTTTGAGGTTTTAACCACCGTAGCGTTATTGGTGGGACTAATTGCAATAAATTTAATCCGGCCTGGCGATGGGATGAATATTGACCCAACAAAATTGGATACAACTGCATTGAATACAATGACTACTGGAAAAACACCACAGTCAACTGTTGAGTTTTTGATCAACATCATACCTAAGAATATCGTTGATGCGTTTGCGCAGGGTGACCTGTTACAGATCTTACTTTTTTCTGTTTTATTCGGGATAGCTACCTCTAAATTGGGCGCCAGGGTACAACCTGTAACAGACTTTATTAAAAGTTTCTCCAACATACTATTTGGCATTATTCACATAATTATGAAGCTCGCTCCTTTGGGTGCTTTTGGCGCGATAGCTTTTACAATTGGCAAATATGGTGTAGGCAGCCTGAAGTCTTTGGCACAACTGATGGGCACTTTTTACCTTACTTGCGGTTTTTTCATAATTATTGTACTAGGATCTGTTATGTACTTCTTAAGACTGAACATTTTCAAACTACTAATACACATTAAGGAAGAGCTTTTAATTGTGTTAGGCACATCATCCAGTGAATCTGCGTTGCCCGGACTCATCGAAAAAATGGAACGTGCAGGTTGTTCCAAATCTGTGGTTGGACTGGTTATACCCACAGGCTATTCTTTTAACCTGGATGGCACATCCATTTATCTTACCATGGCAGCGGTGTTTATTGCCCAGGCGACTAATACTCCGGTAACGCTCCAACAACAGGTTAGCCTCTTGCTAATACTTATGTTAACTTCTAAAGGTGCTGCTGGAGTTACAGGAAGCGGGTTTATTACACTTGCGGCAACCCTGCCAGCAACGGGGCATATTCCCGTAGCCGGGCTTGCATTGATATTGGGTATTGATCGTTTCATGAGTGAAGCAAGGGCACTAACAAACATTATCGGTAATGCTGTGGCAACGCTTGTTATATCTAAATGGGAGGGTGAGCTGGACATGACAAAAGCTAAAGAGATCTTATGATGTAGCCCCTCGTGATAGCCAACCCCCGTAATCAGTCTTTTTAATCAAATACGCTAATCTATAAGATATTCAGCATGCCGGTCAGGAATTTCAACATTTGCAAAACCCAAGTTTAGTAGCCTTTGCCTAAATTGCAGCTGAACATCATAATCTCCATGTACCAGGAATAATTTTTGTACCAAAGCAGTGTCTTGTCCGGCAATAAACCGACACAAATCTTCATAATCACCGTGGGCACTCATACTCCGAATGCTACCAACTTCAGCATTGACTTCATGTTCCACGCCGAAAATGCTCACTTCTTTGGCTCCCGACATCAGGCGGCCAGCCAGGGAACGGGGCTCGGCATAACCCGACATTAAGATAGTGTTACGGCTGTTCTCGATATTATTGCTAATATGATGTTTCACTCTACCGCTTTCTGCCATTCCACTGGAAGAAATAATTACAACTGGACCGTTTTTGAAATTCAAAGCTTTAGACTGCTCTACAGACTGCACATATGAGAGCTTTCTGAATTCGAAAGGGTCATCATCTTTTAATAAAAGATTTTGGATGGTTTCATTAAAATATTGAGGGTAGCTTTTTAAAACGTCAGTTACTTCATTGCTCATTGGGCTATCAACAAAATATTCAACATCAGGCAACCTCCCTTCTACTTCAAGCTGGTTAAGTGCAAATACAAGTTCCTGCGTTCGGCCTACGCTGAAAGCCGGGATGATTAGTTTGCCTCTTTTTTGAATGCAAGTTTTTTCAACCCATGATAAAAGCAAGTCGGGAGTACTAACTTCCGCACTATGCAGTTTGTTGCCATAGGTTGACTCCAGAATGATATAATCCGCTTGGGAAAAACCTTTCGGATCTCTTAAGATCATATCATTGAATCTTCCCACATCACCACTAAAGCTAAGCTGCCTTGTTGTATTATTTTCTGTGATGCGTAAATGAACTGCCGCACTTCCAATTATATGACCTGCGTCGGTATACAATAGTTTTATGTGTTCATTTATCTGAAACCATTGGTCGTACTCAACTTCAGCAAATAGTTTCATCACGCGATCCACATCCTTGTCTGTATATAAAGGCTCCACGATTGGCAGCCCTTGTGCGCGGAGCCGCTTATTAGCATATTTTACGTCTTCTTCCTGGATACCGGCCGAATCTCTTAATAGAATGATGGTCAGATCTTTTGTTGCGGGGGTACAATAGATAACGCCCTTGAATCCATCTCTAACCAGTTTTGGAATTAAACCTGTATGATCAATATGGGCATGAGAAAGAATAAGGCAATCAACCTCGCGTGGCTCAAATCCCCATTCACGGTTCATTGCATCTGTTTGCCGTCCCATCCCCTGGAATAATCCGCAATCCAGCAAGATCTTTTTACCATTTCCCAAGGTTAGCAGATGTTTAGACCCCGTTACCGCTCGAGCAGCACCATGGAAAGCTATTTTCATAATTATAAATTAAATTCGAATTGTTTTATAGTAGAATTCTGCCCTAAAAATAATAATTATATTTTCTTAGCTTTGAAAGACCATGTTATATAAAACTCTGCAACAATTTCACCGCTATTATTTGTGCCTATAGATTTTGCCCGCACTGTGATCCCTTCACCTGATTCAATTGAATCCATAATCGCGCCCTTGATCAGGTTGCCATCCCTGCAAGTAAAAGTAGTAAGGCCAGTCGCTTTTTTTATGAAACTTGCTTCGAGGCCGGTAACTAACATCGACACGGAAGGCTTTCGCTTATGCAAATGAGCCATTGCCAGGGCACCGGTGCTCATTTCCGCTGCCATGCCCAAACAAGCAAAATATGTAGACCGAAAGGGATTCTGAGAAAACCATTTATACGGAATTATGACCTGACAGTGGTCACCATCTAAGTCTTTTATTCTTACACCCGCAAAGTAGGCACTTGGCAATTTTGAAAATAGAAACATCCTGAATTTAACAGGATGTTTCATCAGTGTTATAAAGTCTTGCAAATGTTCGCTCATGATCGGTAACTGTAATTCAAGTATCAGTTCTTATACGCTAATGGATCCACCGCATTTCTATTCCAATGCTGTAAAAATTCAATAAGTTTTCTTTTGTTATAACCTTTGCCTTGTTCTAGATAAGAAGTATTCTGTGTATGCAGACGGTTTCCGTTGCCATCCAATATTAAAAAAACTGGAAAACCGAAACGCTGTGGGTAACCAAACCTGGTGAAAACTGATGCATTCTTATTTTCAATGCTATAGTTCAAATGATAGACAATGTAATCGGCGTTTATCATGGAATCAACCTCCTTATCCGTATTTGAGAACCTGTTAAACTCCATACACCAGACGCACCAGTTGCCCCCTGCCTGTATAAAAATATTCTTATTTTCGATCTTTGCTCTTTTAATAATATCTGCAAGATCTTTTTCAGCGTTCGCTGCAGGATTGTATAGTTTAACGTGGGTAGTTTGCGCAATGAGTTGAATGTTGCCTAATATCAGCGTAAGTATCAACAGGATTTTCATGCCTTTAGTAAAATTGATTCTTCTAAAGATAATAATAAAAAAAGGGGATTAGCGTCTGCCATAATAAAAAAAGCCGCGCTGATTGCACGGCTTTTAACATAAAACAAATTATAATTTAGGGTTTGATAAACACACCCACTATTGCCAGCACCTGATCTTTGGATAAAGGCTCATCAAAAGCTTCAGTTGCAGCATCAGCTGAAATTGCCATTCCATTAATATTAACGATCTCAATGGTGGTAGCCTGCTTGGTAAGGTTTTCGCCAATGTAATTATTTTCAACCAACGCAGCGGGGGTTACACCACTTACTACACCGGTAATCCAGGGCTTAACATCAATACCATTTGCTTTACGCATCTGGCGTATATGGGAAGCGTGGCGTGCTTCTACTGAATGAATATTAAGTGCAGCCGTTAGCAAATCACCGCCTTTAACCAATTCAGCCGCGCGGCCTTTATAAGCCCGCACACCTGTATCTTCAAGAGTTTGTGCAACAGCCAGGAAGAGAGCGTAGTCTGTAAACGCGGTCTTAAATGGTCCATTTCCGGATCCACTTCCGCCGGAAAAATCAAATGTAGGTTTTGCAACAGGCGTTCCACTAAGACCAGTAATTGCCGATTTAAGGTATTTCACGTGTGCTGTTTCATGATCAGAAATCGTCTGGATGGCCATTGTAGGTGCTCCTGCCGGTATAAGGGCAGTTCCTTTTGCTAGCGCAGTGACATAAAACTCTGCCTCTAGATACTCTAACGTTAATGCATAGTTGAGCACCTGTAAAACTGTTTCAGTTGTACCTTTAGTGCCTGCATACGCTTTTTTAAACATGGCACTTAGAGCCAGGGGAACCGCAGCAAGGGCGAGTTTGCCTCCCATGTTGGCGAAACCCTTCATTGCTGCCCTGCGGGTATCTAACCTGCCATACACTTCAGGATCAGCTTTTTCAATTTCACCAAAAATATTATTAAAGTTCATAGTGTTAAATTAAGAGGTTGGTAAATTACTTGCGTTGATTTTTGTTTTGATGTAAGTGCCGGCAATTGCCAGTACTTCGGGCGGAGTGCGGCTCTTGTCCAGGCCGTTCATGTCTATTACAGTTCCGTCCGCAAAGCTACCATTGCTAATAAGATCACGGATATAAGCAGCATGGCGCGCTTCAACTGAGACAATCTTCCCTGCAAGCACAAGATAATCCGGATTTGTAATCAACTTGCCAGCACCATTGTATGCTGATACACCCAGGTCCTCAAAAGCTTTAGCTGTGCCTAACACACTATCTCTCGAGGCAAAGTTTATGGATGTAAAGTTGACTTCTAATGCCCCGATTGCTTTCGCGCCAAGGGCTGACTTAAAGAATTCCCTGTGAGCAATTTCGTGATCGCGGATCTCTGTTAAGCGGGCTTTCTCATCCACGGAAATGTTTGTGTACGGAGTTGCGATTACCTGCACGTAAAACGCTGCTTCCAATTGCTCAAGCGCATAGGCATAATTGAGGATGCCGAAGTCGCCGCTCAGTAAATCAACTCCCATATCCGGGTCGTCGTCTTTACTGCAAGCTGCAAGACCAACCATTAGTCCGGTAACAGCACCGGCATAACCAAGAAACTTTCGACGTGATAGCTGGGCAATGAATTTTTCATTTTTTACAACCATCTCTTTTTCAGAGGAACTCATGAGGTTTAATTTTAATTATGAATAAACATTTTCTGTAGGCATCTACGTGATTATTAACCTTACAGATTAGATGATAACGCTGAGATTAAGCTAATATCATACTGAATTCGTTCAACTAGGTGCAAGCATCTAATCAGAACACAGGTATTCATGGAGACGATTGAAACAACAAGGATTTCGTTTAATTTTAACGCTACTTAACGGGTTTTGCATACACAAGACATTTAAGTACCAGGTGAACATTTGACGTTATTTTATGGATTAAACTCCTCAATCCCATGTAGGGGAACGTTTTTAGTTATAAAGCAAAAGGCCATATAACACTTTAAATGCTATATGGCCCATATGCGGAATGAATTCGTAATCCTATCTTTTATAACACTTCCAACTGGTTTTTGAGGAGGTCATCAAATTCATCTCGTTTGCGAATTAAATTAGCTTTGCCGTCAAGGATTAAAACCTCGGCCGGCTTTAACCTGGAGTTGAAGTTAGAAGACATTTCAAATCCGTAAGCACCTGCGTTATAAAATACAAGGAAATCTCCTTCCCTTACTTCAGGCAATTGGCGATCCCAGGCGAAAGTGTCTGTTTCGCAAATGTTTCCAACAACGGTATAAATGCGTTCCGTAGCATCAGGGTTTGACAAATTGACGATCTTATGATAAGACTCATAGAACATCGGACGTATCAAATGATTAAATCCGCTGTTCACACCAACAAATACAGTGGCTGTAGTTTGTTTAATAACATTTGCTTTTACTACAAAATAACCGCTTTCACTTACGAGAAATTTCCCAGGCTCAAACCAAACTTCTATTTTTCGATTATTTTCATTTTCATAATTTTTAAATGCTTCTTTCAATTTTTGACCCAATAAATTGATGTCTGTCTGAACGTCTCCTTCTTTGTAGGGAACCTTAAAGCCACTGCCCAGGTCTATAAATTCAAGATGAGGAAAATGTTTTGCCAAATCAAACATCACTTCAAGCCCCTGTAAAAAAACACTAACATCTTTAATATCACTGCCGGTATGCATGTGTATGCCACGAACCAAGAGATTTGTGGATTTTACAATTCTTTCAATATGGCGCATCTGGTGAATCGATATCCCAAATTTGCTGTCGATGTGCCCTGTAGATATCTTATAATTTCCACCGCCCATAATATGAGGGTTGAAACGTATACAAATAGGGTAACTGTTCCCGTACCGTGTGCCAAATTTTTCCAGCATTGAAATGCTGTCAATATTAATGTGCACCCCCAGGTTTTTACCTGTTTCAATTTCGTTGAAATCAACACAATTGGGCGTAAACAAAATCCTTTCTGGAGTGAAGCCGGCTTTTAAACCCAATTTCACTTCGTTGATGCTTACGCAATCAAGTGATGCGCCAATACGCTCGACAAGTTTTAATACATTGATATTGCTCAGGGCTTTGCAGGCATAAAAAAAACGAGCATTACAATCTTTAAATGCAAATTGTAATTTTTCATATTGCTCTTTAATTTTTTCTGCGTGATATACGTACAAAGGAGTACCAAACTCTTGGGCGAGCTCAATAAGATAGTCAGAAGATAGTTGTTGTGACATAATTGCGAATATACTAAAAACCCTGTCAGTGGTTAAACTTCCAGGGTCTACGAATTGAACATGTAATAATTTACTGAACTGTTATTGTTCTTCTTCTGCCGGGCTTTCAGGTTGAACAATATCATCTTCGTCGTTTGTAGATTCTTCGACCTCATCTTCCTGTTCAATCCCGTCTATTCCGGCGGTGCTATCCTCCTCTTTATCATCCGGAGAATGGTCTGAAATCTTATTGTCTTTTTGAAAAGCATCCGGGTCGGAAATCAAACTTTCATCTCTTACACTATTATCATGTTTTGGCTCAGCTTCCTCTTCAATCCCATGGGCAGGAGCTTCGTCATCCCCAGGCAGATCGTACACTTCCGGTGCAACCGGCTCTGTGTCTTTATCCACAACAAGACGAGGTTCTTCAATTAATTCACCATTGCCCCGGACGACAAGCGATACTTCATCATCCAACTCAACAGGGTTCGTAATAATGTCGTTTCCCGACTCTCTCTCCACTTCCCTTTGGTTTACAACTGTACCTTCTATTCCCTGATCCCCAAATACTTCCTTTATCTTTGGTAACTCATCAGATGAATTTATTCCAAAGTAGTCCATAAAGCTTTTCGATGTGGTGTAAACCAGCGGTTTCCCTGGCAACTCTTCATTCCTGCCAGTAATAATAATAAGTTCTTTCTCCAATAATTTCTGGATGCTGTAATCGCTATTAACGCCACGAATAGATTCCACTTCGCCTTTAGTTATAGGTTGTTTATAGGCTATTATCGCAAGTGTTTCGAGAGATGCGGCAGAAAGGCGCTTTAAGAACTTTTCGCCGTTTAGTTGCGCTACGGTTTTATGGTAATCTTTTTTGGTGAGAAATTGCCAGCCACCACCGCTTTCTTTCATTTCAAAGGGATAAAACGAGGCTGCATATTTTTCAATAATTCCCTCGATAGCAGATTCAACCTGATCAAGACTGATTTTATCTTCCATGAAACCAAAAGCATTATTGGTAAGCTCTGTAAGCTCCAGGGAAGTTAATGGTTTCTCGCTGGCGAAGATCAATGCTTCAATGTGAGGAATAATATTTGAGATGTCCATGGTTGATTCACGTTTACGTACAGCCGATGTTCCGTCGGGAACCGCTTACGTTTTATCCCTGCAATGCTGCAGCCCCACTTACTATTTCCGTTAATTCGGTGGTAATGGCCGCCTGTCTCGCTCTGTTATAAGATATTTTTAATGATTTAAGTAGTTCATTAGCATTTTCACTTGCCTTATCCATTGCGGTCATCCTGGCGCCGTGCTCAGAAGCATTTGCGTCAAGTACTGCTTTAAACAATTGAGTATTTAAAATTTTGGGCATCAACTCGGCAATCAGTTGCTCTTTGGCTGGCTCAAACATAAAATCGGTCTTTTTAGCACCTGCCTGTGCTGCAATCTTTGGTATGGGCAGAAAGCGCTCAACGGAGAAATACTGGGTTGCAGCATTTTTGAATTCGCTATATACCAATTCTACTACATCAAATTCTTTATTTTCAAAAGCTTTAACGGCAGCCTGTGCACAAGCTTGAACATTTTCAAACGTCAGGTTCAAGAAAATATCTTTGTAATCAGAATTAGCATTATAGTTTCCTTTTACGAGCTGCTCGTAACCTTTTTTACCGATGTTCCAGATATGCACATTACCCTTGGCCATCTGCGTGGCATATTCCTCTGAGATAGAAAGTTTTGCCAGCTTTATAATATTTGCGTTATAAGCTCCTGCCAATCCGCGGTCGCTGGTAATTACAATATATAAAACCTTTTCAACCAGCCGTTCAGTAGCCAAAGCTCCTCCCACTTCTCCTTCCGTATTACTGACAATATTACTAAGCATTTCCTGCAGCTTTCTCGCGTAAGGGCGCATTTGCGTGATTGCTTCCTGCGCCCTGCGCAATTTTGCAGCGCTAACCATTTTCATAGCTTTGGTGATCTGCTGTGTGCTCTGTACAGATTTGATTCGGTTACGAACTTCTTTTAACGCACCTGACATAAAAGTTGACTATTTTATATGTAAATTATGAACCTTTAATTTAGATCTTCGACGGGACTTTATTTCAACTCACTAAAATGGTGTTCTCGAATTCTCAACGAGAACATCCTTGTTCGAGTCACCGGCTTACACTTCTCCAAATCGGCTGCAAAGGTAATATAAAGGAGCTTAAATACCATAAGGAGCTAAAAATCGAGAAACCTCTGGTTAGATTCACTTGCTGTCCATTATTTCATTTATAAACCTACATTTCCATTCATTGCCCAAATGACCACCAAAATTCCTAGCGCATAACTTTAGCTTTCTGCCTCTATCAAATATGTGTTAATCAAGGCACCCTCGGTCCGTTTCTACAGATTAACTGCATGTTATTTCTTACCTTTATGCCCCTGTCAATTTGACTATAAAGACATTATAGCATTATTGTTGACACCATCTTATTTCCATTTTACGATTATATCAATATACAACATAATTATGATAGGTTTCATTTCCAAAATGTTCGGCGGAAGCAAGTCAGATAAGGATATAAAGGTGATTCAGCCGTTGGTTGACAAGATTAACGAATTTTATACAGGGTATCAATCTATATCCAATGACGAGCTGAGAGCTAAAACAAACGAGTTTAAAGAACGAATTAGTCAACATCTTGAAAGCATAGATGGAGCAATTGCTAACCAGCAACAGGAAGCGGAAGCTCTTCCTCTGACAGATATGGCGGGGCGTGATGCTGCCTATCAATTGATAGATAAGCTCAAACACGATCGGGATGATCAAATTGAAGTAATTCTCAAAGAAATTCTACCTGAAGCTTTTGCTGTTGTTAAGGAAACTGCGCATCGGTTTTCTTCAAATACCGAATTAGTAGCTGCTGCAACTGACCTAGACAAGCAATTGAGTGTAAAGAAATCCCACGTAAATATAGATGGTGACAATTCCATTTTTAAGAATACCTGGACTGCCGGGGGTGGAACAGTTACGTGGAATATGGTCCACTACAATGTACAGCTGATAGGTGGTTCAGTGCTTCATTCAGGCAAAATTGCGGAAATGGCAACAGGTGAAGGTAAAACATTGGTCTCCACTTTGCCCGCTTACCTGAATGCCCTTGCTGGTGAGGGGGTGCATATTGTTACAGTGAACGACTACCTGGCTCGTCGTGACAGTGAATGGAATGGACCAATTTTCGAATGGCTGGGTTTAACAGTAGATTGTATCGATAAACATCAGCCTAATAGTGAAGAGAGAAGAAATGCTTATGGAGCTGACATCACCTATGGAACAAATAACGAGTTTGGTTTTGATTATCTCCGTGATAATATGGTGCACAATCCTGATGAAATGGTGCAGCGGAAACATCATTTTGCTATGGTTGATGAAGTAGACAGCGTATTAATTGATGACGCGCGTACCCCATTGATTATTTCCGGACCGGTTCCTCGCGGAGATGATCAACAGTACCATGTTCTAAAACCCCGGGTTTTCCAACTTGTTGAAGCACAGAGACAGGTAGTCAACAAATTCTTAACGGACGCGAAAAAGAAATTTGCTGAAAATAACGATGATCCTAAAGATGGTGGCTTGGCTTTAATGCGTGCATGGCGGGGTTTACCCAAAAGCGGCGCATTGATAAAGTTTTTAAGTGAGCCGGGAGTTAAGGTTAAACTCCAGAAAACGGAAAATTATTATCTGGCCGATCAGCAAAAAGAAATGCCAAAAGTTGATTCCGAACTTTTTTTCCATATTGATGAGAAGAATAACCAGGTGGACCTTACAGATATGGGTCTTCAAATGATTACTAAATCTGGTGAAGATCCCGAGTTTTTTGTACTACCGGATATCTCGGTTAAATTAGGCGAGCTGGACAAAGATGCTTCTTTGACAGATGAAGAAAAGCTTCATAGAAAAGAAACCATCCTTAATGACTATTCTATAAAAGCAGATCGCATTCATACCGTTCAGCAATTACTAAAAGCATATACGCTTTTTGACATTGATATTGAATACGTCGTGATGGAAGGGCAGGTAAAAATTGTAGATGAGCAGACTGGGCGTATACTGGACGGTCGACGGTATTCTGATGGTCTGCACCAGGCTATTGAGGCGAAGGAAAATGTAAAAATTGAAGCGGCCTCTCAGACTTATGCTACTGTTACTCTACAAAACTATTTCAGGATGTACCACAAGCTTGCTGGGATGACAGGAACAGCTGAAACTGAAGCTGCGGAATTGTGGGACATATACAAATTGGATGTTGTTAAAGTTCCTACCAATGTGGTGGCGATCAGAAAAGACCAACAAGACCTCGTATTTAAAACAAAAAGGGAAAAATACAAAGCTGTTATTGAAGAAATTGAAGCCTTGAGGAATGCTGGACGACCCGTACTGGTGGGTACCACCTCGGTAGAAGTTAGTGAGTTACTTAGCAAGATGCTGAATGGAAAAAAGATTCCTCATAATGTATTAAATGCCAAACAGCATGCCCGAGAAGCGGAAGTAGTAGCGGAGGCTGGTTTATCTGGCGCAATTACTATCGCCACTAACATGGCGGGGCGAGGCACTGATATTAAGCTGGGCACAGGTGTGAAAGAAGCTGGCGGACTGGCCATTATTGGTACGGAAAGGCACGAAAGTCGCAGGGTAGACAGGCAGTTGCGTGGACGTGCCGGTCGCCAGGGTGATCCCGGCACAACCCAATTTTATGCTTCACTGGAAGACGATCTGATGCGCATGTTTGGGAGCGATCGTATCGCTTCTATGATGGATAAAATGGGATATAAAGAAGGCGAAGTGATCCAGCATAGCATGATAACAAAATCAATTGAAAGAGCACAGAAAAAGGTAGAAGAAAATAATTTTGGCATTCGCAAACGCCTGCTGGAGTATGATGATGTTATGAACAAGCAGCGTAAGGTGGTGTATGAAAAACGCAATCATGCCTTGTTTGGTGAAAGACTGTCCCTTGACCTTGACAACGCATTTTATGTGGTGAGTGAGGGGTTGGTAAATTCCTTTCGGGAGCAGGATGATTACGAAGGATTCAAGCTATCTGTTATCGTTAATTTTAGCCTTGAAACAAGTATTCCGCAAGGTGATTTCTTAAAAGGGAATTTAAATGATTTGTCGGAAAGGCTTTATCAGGAGTCAATAGCAAATTACCAATACAAAATGGGTGAACTGCGCGAAAATGCTGTTCCTGTGTTTCAGAATATCCGTAAGGTACAGGGAATGAATATTGAAAATGTTGTTGTTCCTTTCAGTGATGGGCGAAAGAATATACAGGTCTTAACTCATCTGCAAAAAACCCTGGATACCGAAGGCGCTGAAATTGTTAATGCGTTGGAAAGGACCATCACTCTTGGAATGATTGATGACACCTGGAAGGAGCACCTGCGAGCAATGGATGATCTTAAGCAAAGTGTTCAAACTGCATACCTGGAACAGAAAGACCCCTTAGTGATTTATAAAGTGGAAGCGTTTAGCCTGTTTCGTCAAATGGATGGTGAGGTTAACAAGGATATTGTTTCATTTTTATGTCATAGCAGTATTCCCGTTGAAACCAACAACGCCTCTTTGAAGGAAGGAAAGGAACAAAAAACAGATATGAGCAGGATGCGTGCTAACAAGGTTCAAATTGATGAAGCCGGTGATGATTATGCTGCTAATGAAAAAGATTATTTTGACCCATCAAATGGCACTGCGGTAAAAAAGGAACCAGTTAAAGTTGGACCTAAGGTAGGCCGAAATGATCTTTGTCCCTGTGGAAGTGGTAAAAAATTCAAAAATTGTCACGGAAAAGATGCTTAATTAATATATCAATTTAAACCCCAATCTTTATTTGATTGGTTTTTTTTTTAAGTAAACGAGTTTATCTTATGTTGCTTAAAAATAAAAGAGGCGTAGTTTTAATTACGCCTCTTTTTTATTAGTACGAAAAGCGTTTAACCTTCCTTACCTGTTTCCTTTGCTTCTTCATTATCCTTCTCTCCCTGCTGTAATTTTTCCTTGATTTGTGCTAGAGCGCCCAGATCGCCTAAAGTAGCTTTTTCTACTTTACTCTGGATAGTCTTAACAACCTTCTTGGTTTTATCAGCCTCTACCCTGGCTTCTTTACGAGCAGCTTCTTTCTCTTCCATTTTTGCCTGCTCCCAGATACGGGTATGGGATAGTACAATTCTCTTTTCATTCCGATCAAATTCAATAACCATAAACTGGGCTGTTTGATCAGCAGATACCGTGGTGCCATCTTCTTTCGACAGATGACGGTTAGGTGCGAAGCCTTCTAAACCATATGACAACTGAACAACAGCTCCTTTGTCATCTTTTTTAATCACCGTACCTTCATGTATCGTACCAACGCCGAATGTATCCTCAAGTGCGTTCCAAGGATCTTCTTCCAGTTGTTTGTGGCCTAACTGCAGTTTACGATTGTCTTTATCAATACCTAGTATGATAATTTCAATGTGCTCTCCAACTTTAGTATATTCAGATGGATGATTGAAACGTTTTAACCAGCTAAGATCACTGATGTGAATCATACCACCTATTCCTGGTTCTAATTCGACAAATACACCATAAGGAGTTATGTTTTTAACCAGTCCTTTATGACGGCTATCAACAGGATATTTATTTTCAATTTCGTTCCAAGGATCAGGAGTAAGCTGTTTTATAGACAAACTCATCTTGCGCGAGTCTTTGTCAAGTGTTACAACTTTAGCGTTGTACTCATCTCCCAACTTAAAGAATTCTTTTGCATTAATCGGAGTATTTGCCCATGTAATTTCACTAACGTGAACAAGCCCTTCAACGCCTGGCATGATTTCAAGGAAAGCACCGTAATCTTCAATGTTTACAACTTTACCTTTAACAATTTCACCTTCTTTAACACCTTCCGGTAAAACATCCCATGGATGTGGAGTTAATTGTTTCAATCCAAGGCTGATGCGTTTCTTATCATCATCAAAATCAAGTACTACTACATTGAGCTTTTGATCAAGTTTCAGCACTTCTGTTGGATGGTTAATACGTCCCCAACTGATATCTGTAATATATAATAAACCGTCAAGTCCACCCAAGTCCATAAAGGCTCCAAAATCAGTAATATTCTTGATTGTTCCTTCCAAAACCTGTCCTTTTTCCAGTTTACTCATTATCTCAGCACGTTGTGCTTCAATATCACTTTCAATAAGCGCCTTGTGAGAAACAACAGCATTTTTGATAGCTTCATTGATCTTAACGACCTTGAATTCCATTGTTTTGCCCACAAATTGATCGTAGTCAGTTACTGGTTTTACATCAATCTGAGATCCTGGTAAGAATGTTTCCATACCAAAAACATCTACGATCAAGCCGCCCTTAGTTTTGCTGGTAACCGTTCCGGTAACAATTTCGCCTGATTTATGAACCTCAACAATTTTTTCCCAGGCCCGAGTGGTTCGTGCCTGTTTGCGACTAAGGTGAAGATGGCCTTCCCTGTCTTCCTTTTCAATTACCATCACTTCAACTTCATCTCCGGTTTTAAGACCAGGAGTGTCCCTGAATTCATTTAAAGAAACCAACCCGTCACTTTTAAAACCAATGTTGATAACAACATCCGTCTTTGTTAAAGCGACTACTAAGCCTTTTACCAATTCTCCATCAGTAATGGCGACAAACGTATTATCATATACATCGTCATACTTTAATCTCTCTTCCTTGGTGTAAGCAGAAACATTTCTCTTGTCTATGCTCCAGTCGAAATCATCATGAGCAGTAGGTTCCGCAACGGGAGCCTGCTCCGCAACAGGTGCATTTGGTGTCGCTGTAGTCTCCTCCAGTTTTTGGGGATCCTCCTGAACATCAGCGTTTGAGTTAATAATATTGTTTTCAGACATAAATTAAACCCGAGGGATTTTAAAATTCGGGGCTGCGAAGATATACCAAAGGCCGCGGAATTCAAATTTTTTTGAACTATAGAAGGCTGATTTCCGCTTTTGTGTTTTGGAAAATTAAGGCGGTTCCCTTTTAACGGGTATAATTTTACCCGAACAAAATTCGGATTACGGCAAACAAATCAACCATCATTTACAAACTATTATCTATCAGTTCTTTACGCAGTAACGTTAATTTTGATTCTTATTTTTATCGAGGCACCGTATTAGCATCAATCCATATAAATTTACATACAATGGAAACAACAGAAAAACTAAACATAATGAACAAGGTCGTACGTGAATTGGAAGACCTGGTTAACAGTGAAACGTCTCTGCTGAAAAAGTTAGGGCAGCTTGAGGCTGATAACATTAATCTTGGAGATAAAATATTGGAAGAACAGCTTTCGGGTATTTATGAACATGTGGACAATGCACTGTCGGAAACCAGTGAGTTGCAATCAACTTATATAGAAGTTCGCGAAAAGTTTATAAAAGATAATAAACTCGAAGAAGTTGTCGCTAACGCTAATATCAGTGCCACATAAACAAATTTATCGTGTATTTAAAAGTACGGTTATTCTAACCGTACTTTTAAATTCATGTAGGACCAATTCATGTTGACTCCAGTCTAAGGAAGGTCCTGAATATTAAGCTGAAGAATTTTTTACAGCGGTTTGTTATAACTGTACAGGCACTTAAACATAAACGCTTTATGATCCCTCCCACCTAAATCTTCGTCCAATAAATTATCCGGTGAATGGCATGAACTTATTCAAGTTCCAGAAAGAGTTTGCGCTATTGAATTTTGTGCGATAGATTTTGCCGCGATATATCCGGAAGTCCATGCATTCTGAAAATTAAATCCACCTGTTACACCGTCAATATTAAGTACTTCGCCTGCAAAAAATAAGTTCTTTATTACTTTGCTCATCATCGTATTTGGGTCTACCTCGGAGAGATTGATTCCTCCTGCTGTTACAAATTCCTCTTTAAAGGTCGTTTTGCCTTTCACTAAAAATTCAGAAGAACAGAGTCTTTTGACTAGTTTGTTTTGTTCTTTGGCAGGAAGATCCGCCCAACGGATGTCAGGTAATATCCCAGAAAGCACGAGTAGATATTCCCATAACCGCTGAGGTAACTTAAAAGGATTACGATTCGATATTTTTTGAGCAGCAAGATCAAATCGGATCTCCAGCATTTTTTCACGCAAGGACTGCTCATTATACGCAGGCATCCAGTTGATCAGTATTTTAAATAAGTAGTTTTCTTCAAATAGCTGTCTCGCGCCCCAGGCACTTAGTCTTAATATTACAGGACCGCTCATTCCCCAATGGGTGATTAGAATGGGGCCCGATTCTTCGAGTTTTGTGCCAGCAATCTTAACATTCACGTTCTCCACTGAAATTCCCATCAATTGGGTAACAGGATCAGCAGGTATATTGAATGTAAATAAGGAAGAAACTGGTTCTTCGATAGTATGATTAAGATCAGTTAACCATTTAAAAAGTATTGATTTCGAATACCCACCAGATGCCACACAAATGTAATCCGATACCAGGTGCCTGTTATCAGCCAACAATATCTCAAACATACCTGATTCATGCTTAATAAATTTCACCTCAGCGTTCATCATTATTTCGATCCCAAACTTGTTAACTTCACTAATAAGACAATCAACGATCGTTTGTGATGAATCTGACTCCGGAAACATTCTTCCGTCTTGCTCTGTTTTCAGAAGCACGTCTCTTTCCCGGAACCAAGTAACAGTGTCCAACGAAGAAAAATGGTGAAAGGTTCTTTTTACAAAGTTGGCTCCCCTTGGATATTTTTTTACCATCTCACTGATGCTGTTACAATCATGGGTAACATTGCATCTGCCACCGCCGCTAATCTTAACCTTCGTTAGAAGTTTGCTGGTTTTCTCAACCAGAATTATTTGCAAATCTTCGTTCATCCGCGCAGCATTTACCGCGCAGAAAAAGCCTGCCGCACCTCCTCCAATTACAACAAGTTTTTTAGGCATACTTTTCAACTTATTTGAATACTCATATTAAATTTTCCCATCGAAAGCCCGGGAAAACAAAATAAAACACACTCCACCATTGATACTCCATTGACAAGTAAAACCTAAAAACGCCTTCAAAATGAATGTTCTCAGCATTCTCCAGCATGGCATCATACGACACAGTTCCTTCGGCATACCCCATACCCTTTTCTTCTGCTTCATCTACTTCAAACTGTATGTCGTGGACATTATAATTAACATTGAGAAATTTGGGGTAAGCCTCCAAAACTATTCTGAGTTTTTCTATCATCTCCCCTTTTGAAAAACTTAAGCCATCAGGTAGAATGAAGTTATCTGCGAGTTCCCAATTATGGTCATTAATATTGTGAGCAAACCAATGATTTATGAATTCAGTAGCCCGCGCTTCAATTTCCAGCTTATGATTTGGATGAAAATGTTCGTAAGCAAAATGAGTAATCAAACCCGGAATACAGATGTCTTCGATTTGTAATTGAAACAATTCCTCTACTAAAAAATTATATTTCGTCCGCAAATCATAGTCGCCATCAAAATCAATCGCAATATTTCTCTCTCCCATGGTGTAACAAAGCTGTTCGAATGCTAATGCAAGTTCATTATCATTCAACTCTGTGGGCTTCCTAAACGCGGGGCGACCGATAAAATCGTACACCTTAACCTGGTTTGCATTAGCATACGCATGTTCAAAATCAAGAACATTCTTAAGAAAAATGTTTTCAAGTTCGGGGGGGATTATTTGATCCCTGATCATTTCACATCCGAGCTCTGCTTGTAGCTGGAGGTGTAGGATGTCATTTTCCATTTTAAAATCCTCTTCAGGATTCTCTCCGAAATTATTGTGTTCTGATTGTGAACTGTTGTTTTTCATGCTTATGATTTAAGACATGAAAATAAAAAATCAGTAAATCAACTATGAGGGTGATATAACCTTATTTAAATTTACCACTAGTAATACGTAGTGTCGAGATTGATATTCGCCCGCTCATTTATCTCTATCTGGGAAAAAGATGAGAGTATGTCAGCCTTACCTTTTCTTACACAAATACTGTGTTCATAGTGAGCGGAAGGCTTGCCATCTTTCGTTCTAACTGTCCAGCCATCATCATCATACCGAACTTGTCTCACGCCGAGATTGATCATTGGTTCAATTGCAATTACAAGACCGTCATGCAACTTTATTCCGGAACCACGTTTTCCATAATTGGGAACTTGGGGGTCTTCATGCAAACTTCTACCAAGGCCATGCCCTACCAATTCCCGCACCACTCCATAGCTATGTAGCTTTTCTGTATGTTCTTGTACGGCGAATGACACATCACCAACCCTGTTGCCTGAAACAGCTTTTTCAATTCCTTTATATAACGATTCTTTAGTGATTCGTAAAAGAGCTTTCTCTTCATCGCTGATATTACCGATAGCAAAAGTGTAAGCGCTATCGCCATGGTAGCCATTTTTAAAAACACCTACATCAATAGACACAATGTCGCCATCCTTTAATTCTGTACTGGTTGGGAAGCCATGAACAATAGCGTCATTTACTGAGATACAGCAAGTGTAAGGAAAGCCTCGATAATGTTTAAAGGAGGGAACGGCATGGCTGTCGAGGATGAATTGTTCTGCCTGCTTATCTATCTCGAGTGTACTTACTCCCGGCTTAAGCATCATTGCCACTACTGCAATGGTCTCGCTTACTAACAGACAACTTGTCCTTATCAGTTCAACTTCTTCTTTTGTTTTATAATGGATCATAATAAAAAACTTTTGGACTGCAGATTCATGAGAAATGGATTTCGGTATAATTCCGCTACTTAGCAAATAAAAAAAACCTGGCAAAGTTTTTAGGCCTGCCAGGTTATTATGTATTTAGATCAAAATGTATTTATATGCTAAATTGAGGTGCCTTGTCTACCTTGAATTCTTCCACCCTTCATCAAACCGTCGTACTGTCTCATTAATAGTTGTGTTTCGATTTGTTGTAGCGTATCTAACACTACGCCTACCATAATAAGAAGGGATGTTCCGCCGAAAAAAGTCGCGAAACCCTGTGTTACACCAAGTCGCTGTGCAAATCCTGGCAGAATACCTACAATAGCTAACAGTACGGCTCCAGGCAGTGTAATACGATCCATGATTGTGCCGATATAATCTGCTGTTGGCTGGCCCGGTTTAACACCCGGAACAAATCCATTATTACGTTTAAGATCGTCTGCGATCTGCTTAGGATTAAAAATCAATGCAGTATATAGAAATGTAAATCCAATAACAATTAATGCATAAATCACCATGTGCCAAGCATCCCTCGGATCAGAAAATATTTTTGCAATTCCTTTGCCAGATTCAAAACTTGTGTACGAAAACAGCGTTGGCAAAAACATTATCGCCTGAGCAAAGATGATTGGCATCACACCAGCGCCATTAACTTTCAGTGGCAAAAATTGACGCGCACCCCCAAACTGTTTATTTCCAACTATCTGCTTTGCGTATTGCACGGGTATCTTTCTCACTCCCTGGACTAAAACTATCAGACCCATTATAACAACAATTAAAACTGCAATTTCCAGGAAGAATATTAGTGGACCACCACCACCCCGTTCTGATTTAGAAGCCCATTCCTGCAAAGTAGCCTGGGGAAGACGTGCAAGTATGCCAACCATAATAATGATAGAAATACCATTACCCAAGCCTTTATCAGTGATCTTTTCTCCAAGCCACATGACAAATAATGTACCTGCAGTTAAAATAATTGTAGTTGAAAATGGGAAATAGGGCGCGAACGAATCAATTAATGCCGGGCCATTGACCTGTCGCAGATAAGCGACGTAGGCACTCGCCTGAACTGCGGTAATTGCAACAGTAAGGTAGCGTGTCCATTGATTAATCTTCTTTCTTCCGCTATCACCCTCTTTTTGGATTTTTTGCATCTGAGGCACCAAAATGGTCATCAACTGCATGAAGATGGATGCAGAGATGTAAGGCATAATTCCAAGTGCAAGTATAGATGCCTGGGAAAATGCGCCACCGGCAAATGCATCAATCAAACCCAAAGGGCCGGATTGTGTAGTTTCTGTATCTAACAGGTTAGGGTCAATACCGGGAAGAGCAATATGGGCACCAACTCTATAGATCATAATGAGCACCAAGGTGACCATGATTTTGGATCTCAGTTCCTCAATGTTCCAGATATTCTTAAATGTCTTTAGTAATTTATTCACAGAACTTTAATTAAGCCAATTTAGAAAAACGTGCCAACAAATGTACCCAAAAGGTTACTCGAGATTATTGTACAATTTCCACAGTACCGCCAGCAGCTTCAATTGCCACTTTTGCCTTTTCGCTAGCAGCATTTACTTTGAAAGAAAGTTTTGCCTTAAGTTCACCATTAGCCAAAATTTTAATTCTATCCGACTGACTAATCAGGCCATTGACGTAAAGATTTTCGGAAGTAAATTCTGTGATGCCATATTTCTCAATCAAAAGATCTATTTGGCCAAGATTGAATA
>JBBPYM010000275.1:0-15185 GCA_038199905.1 Chitinophagales bacterium
CAAAGTTTTTTTTACCAGTGAAAACAATTCTTATGGTGCCGGTGTCAGCGCCGTCAAACAACTGATCTAACCATAAATTGCTAATTGAAAAACGCTCCGGGAGATTGTTAAACAACAAGGATTTCTCTTGCAGCAATCGTGGAACTTTCGATGGAACTTGTGCGTTTACATCAGAATACAGCGCATAACACAAAACGACCGCAACGAAGAGGTAACTGAGTTTCATGGAAATTATTTCTTTATATGGTTAAGCAGAGAATACAATCTTAAGCTATCAGCCCAGACTTCGGCACGGAGAAATGGGTTGCATCTTTGCCCATCTATAAATTTTAACTGGAGATCAATGTAGTGCTAATACTGGCCGGTGCTTAACATAACCAACGTACAGGCCTCGATTGTTTGGATTCCCTTGTCACTGGCAAGCTGACTCAACTCATCGTTTTCAGCTCCGGGATTAAAAATAATACGTTTTGGATGGAGGGATAGGATGTAATCGTGATACTGTTTTTGATTCGAAGCACTCATGTAAAGCGTTACAGTATCGAGATCCTCAACGGTCGGCCTGTCAATGTTGATTTCAACATCGGCAACCTTTCCATGTCTTTTTCCGATACCGACCACTGGATGCTTGAAGTTTCTGAGCCGCTCAATAGCAAGGTAACTATAACGACTTGAATTGGGGGATGCCCCTAATACCAGTGTTTTCTTTGGAACTGTTGCCATCTCGTAATTATTGATGATACACGGTACTGGGAAAAAAGCATGCCATACTATGATAAGTCCTTAATTGTCACAGTTGACTGGTTCTTAACAGAGCTTCTTTTCTTGAAGTAACCAGCCACCATTCCCCCTAAACCGGCTATCATGAGGAAAAAAGGCAGGCCCACCAACCAGCATCCGCAATCCTGGAGGTTTAGGATGAAGGCGAGTATAAAAAACAGAATGATTGATAACCAGGGAAAGAAAAATTGATTGTATTTCTTGTCTGCCACAGCGCTGCCTGATAAAAGAATTGACACAAACCCAGCAGTAAATGGCATGACTACCATCGCCACAATGGCGTAAATATTTCCATAATCAGGGAATTGTGGGGCAAGTGCAATGTATGGCAGCAAAAGCGCAAACACTACCGGCACCAGGATATTTGCTATAATCCGAAGGATCTTCATGAACGTTATTCAATTATAAAACCCAATAATGTAACGATGCCAGGCTTGAAGATAAGCACGATTACTGCCTGATGACATAGAAATTGTAGAACCAGGGTCAATACTGCGGACAATCATATTGTTTGTCGCGGTGTGCCTTTGTAAAACCACCCGGTCTGATGACAAATGCCAGGTAACCGCCACCATTCTGCATCTTTTTTGTAGAAAAGATATTTGCAAGATTATGAACCCCTAGTAGCACAGGGCCCGCTTTGACGGCTGCCCCAATCCAAAACTGTCGCTCATTATTTAGCTGTACCGGAAGGTAAGCACCATACCGCCTGGTTTCCCAGCGTGGTGTTACCGTAAGCATACTTATTTCCGAACTGTATAATTTATCAGCACTAGCAAGAGAGGCAAGGTTGGCTGAAACTTCTCCATTTATATAGAAATCGCCGAATAAGTATCTGTCAACATTAATTACCAGCCGCACAGGATTAATAATACTGAATTTACCAGTTAATGGTTGCAAGTTTGTGAAGATAGTGCCAAGACTGTCGTTCATCTCCTGCACTGATTTTACCTTGCTAAATTTTCGTTGTATCGAGGTATCGGATATGTCAACTACCAGTCCATTTGCTGACCTGCTTTGACTGCCGTACCGGTAATTAGTAATTCCCAGATCAAGCAGTGACACACCAATTTTCCAGTCATAGTCGTAGTAGTTGTCTTCATCATTATAATTGGTAACAGACTGGGATTTTACCAGGTACTCCACCCCAAGGTCAATGGATCCTCCGCCCTGTGAACTTAGCACTAAATCGTTCAAATTCCGCGACGATGAGTTACCCTTTTTCCATTTATCCATTGTTGAAGAATAACCATATTCCAGGGTTCCGCTTTTTGCGTAATAAAAAGGTTTGTTATTTACAACCCCGCGGGTAAATGCCACCTGTTGCAACCCTGCAAAAATTCCTGCGAGACCGCGGCTACCCTTGACTGTTATACCACCATTCAGGCGGCGAGTTTCGTTATCAAATAAGGTCCTGCTATATGTTGCAAATATTTCCAGCCAGTTACTACTTTTAACTTTAGCTTCAAAGTCAGTATTCTTTTCATTGATTTTCAGAAAATTGCGGAAGACTTTAAGCGTGTCGGCAAAATTATACTTACTGCTTTTCATGTCTGTATAACCTCTGACATTCATACCAAATGCTATGGAACTTTTACGGTTTAAAGCTATTCTTGTGTTTAACAAATGAAGATTAAAGTTTTCTTTTGCGTAACGCTCAAATTCTCCCTTGTTGATTCGGTACTTCGAGTTAGCAGGGGAAGACAGCAGTGAATAGTTTACAATGGTAATCGCATTGGTTGACAAAGTTGCCTGGAAAGAAAGAACAGTGAGATCCCAGGGGGACCAGGTATTCATTATGGAAGAAGGATTATTACTAACTCCGAGGCTACCGGCATAGGATGAACCCTGTATTGCATGATAGTTCTGCGACCGCACACTCAGTGTAATGACCAGTAAAAGAATTATAAATGGAACTATGTTTTTCATGTTCGACTCAGAACGGCTCCCCGTGAGTTTGACGGATTAAATAAGAAATAAGTTTTGGAAATGGTTTCATCACCTTTAGAAATACGTTTGTGAGCCATTCCTTGCCAAATAACCTTTGAATTAAACGGCCTGTTCTCAATCGTTTTTTGAATAGATAATTCCATTGATGAACGTATTCATTCTCCAGTTGTTGCCTTGAAATTCTCTTTTCTAAAAAACTATTAACCAACTCGGCGGCTATTTTGCTGCCATGTAGCGCCATGCTCATCCCGTTGCCGCAAAGGGGTGTAATCATACCGCTGGCGTCTCCCACCATGAGGATATGATCCTCAACCTGCGACTTTTTTTCAAAAGAGATCTGCGAGATAGTAAGAGGCGCCTGGTACAATATTTTTGAATCACGGAAAATCTCTCTAAGGAATGGGTTTTTGTGCAAAACATTTTCTTCCAGATTGATGATGGAACTGTCATTATCCCGAAGGTTCTTTGCCGTGGTCATATAGCAAAGGCAATATTTTCCATCTTCAATTCTTGATATACCGCAATAACCATCTTTAAAGTTATGCAACGCGATGGTATCAGCCGGATAGTTGGCCGAAATATGATACTTAACTCCTATAAAATTGTTTAGCACCCCGTGCTTTTTCCCAACAAACGAACGTTTGAGTTTTATATCCAGGTTACTGCGCTTGCCATAAGCTGCACAGGCGATCCGGGCCCGGTAATTCAAAGAGGAGCACCTGATGTTAAAGTATTCCTGGTTGAAACTGATATCTGTGACCTTCGTACCCTCCAGCAGGTGAACACCATTTGACTGAGCTAACCGGGCCATTTCCTGGTCAATTTTATACCTGCTAATTCCAAAGCCCCCGCGTGGCAGCGCATGGGCTATAGAACCACCACCAGGGGCTGAAATAATAAGGTTCTTTATTATGGGTAAATCGAGGTCACTTAATGGATAGCCGAGGTTTTCCAGGAAGTTCCAGCTTTCAAGGCTTATATATTCGCCACAAACCCTGTGAAACGGATATCGTTCCTTTTCAAATAATACCACACTATGTCCTGCCTTAGCGAGTTGAATAGAAAGCGACAATCCTGCCAGCCCACCCCCGATCACGGCTATACCATAGTCACCCGCTAACTCCAGGGTCTCCTGATTTATAACCTGGTCGGTTCTTGTTTCGGGGGGGTAATCATGCATTTAGTGGCTGAATTATCAATTTGTATTTATGGTCATTGCAATATACTGCGTTGATCCGGTACTGTTATCAAATGTCGAAATGCCCATTTCCATTCAATCATATAGTTTCCAACGCCAGCCTTTTCCAATAAAGTTGTCCATTCTTCCCTGCTAAACCCTCGTAAAACAGACAACGGTGCATCATTTTTTACCAGGTAAGATCTTGAAAAAAGGTTTGTTAATATTTTTATGGAATAGTAAGCAAGTATGTTACGGTGAAGGTCATTTATGAAAAAACCCCTCCTGGCATGTTGTTTTATCCATTCAAGCATCCTCACCAGGTCCTCATCCATAAAATGATGACAAAAAAGCGATGAAAAAATATAATCAGGTTTTCCGTCTTCAAATCCAACTGTAGTATAATCTTTCATTAGGAGCGTGGCGTTCAAACCTGCAAGTTTAGCAGTTGCCACTTCAATGCAAAAAGGGTTTATATCTATACCGATAAAACGGACGGAAATATTTCTCTTAATGCACCAATTTTGAATAGAAATCATGTTATCTCCGCCCCCACAGCCAATTTCACAAATAACCAGCTCCCGGTTCCTCGCTAAAGGCTGACTCTTTAACAATCTGCTTAGTCCTGCGATAGTACTTTTGTGACCACCCAGGTACTTATTTATAAACTCGAGTTCCTCCATATTCCGCCTGATGTCCTCAAAAGGAATGTCATCCCTGTCGAGTATTTCTTTTTTATATGATCTTTGGGAAAGATTCACCAGGCTAATTTTATGCCCAAAGTTAAATAGTGCAGGGGATATTCCCCATCAATTACAAACAACAAAGGTTTCCATGGTAAGGCCGGGACCAAAGGCCGCACCAAATATGGTGTTTGAGGTATTGCTGGCTGATTTTTCAAAGAGATTTTTTAGTACGAAAAGGATAGTGGGCGAAGACATATTGCCATAGTCTTTTAGCACACTGTAACCTTCCTCAAGCTCGCCAATCTTGAGCTTTAAGCTATTACTGGCCGCTTCGAGTATCTTTTTACCACCGGGGTGAATGCACCAGCCGCTTATTTCCTCTTTAGCAATATGTGAAGATTCGAGTGCTCTTTCTACAAGTGCTTCAAAATCTTCTTTTATCAAATCCGGAATATAACCACTTAGGGTCATGAGGAAGCCCGTAGAGGAAAGTTCCCAGGCCATATCTTTTTTGCCTTTGGCGAGCACTTCCGAATAAAACCCTTTTATAGTGAGTCCTTTTTGTAAATAGTCATCATGCGTCACCAACATGGCGGCCGAACCATCACCAAATAGCAAGCTGGAAGCTATATTATCCATAGTTGCTTCTTTCTGAAAATGAAGGGTACAGAGCTCTGTGCATACGATTATTACTTTCGCATTAACTTCAGACTTGCAGAGCGCATCTGCTATTTTCATGGCATGAATAGCGGCATAGCAACCCATAAAATTTAAAGACGTACGGAAAATACTTTTAGGCAGGTCCATTAATTCCATAACCTGAAGGTCAAGCCCTGGGGCACTCATACCTGTGCAACTAACAGTTATTAGATGAGTAATTTCGTCAGAAGAAATCTTGCCGTCAATACAATTTCTTATGGCATCAACGGATAGAGGTGCCGCATGCTTATTGTATAAGGTCATCCTGAATTCCAGCGAAGGAAACGGTTCGAGGTTTTCAGACTGTGGATAGAACTTCCACTCCGCTGCCGTTCTGCTGTAATCAGGTATAACAGAATATCGTTGAGTAATGCCACTTTGATGATACAGGAATCTTAACTTTCGGCTTTCAGACATGTCCATTGCATATACCTGCTGCATAAAATGCATAATTTCCTCTTGCTGGTGCCTGTAAGCCGGAACTGCGGTGCCTATCGAAATTATCTTACTCAAAAAATCTCCATATTATTAAAGTTATAAAAGCCGCATTGGTACAGCATGAAGCAACTAGATTCATTCTCATGGTGCTTGCAAAATCAGCAGCAGCGGTATTTCTCCAAACGCGCGTCGCCCATATTAAAAAACATACGAGCACAGGCAACATAAAGATTTGCAATACCAGGAACTGCTTTATTTCCAACCCGGATAAGAAGTAATACCCTAATGCAATAAAGGCCAAAATATACACAATACCAGTAAAAAGAAATGTTCCCCTGTATCCCAACCAGACACTTATCGAAATAACATCATCTTGCCGGTCTGCAACATGCTGATATACCTGGGTTAAAGGGTAGAAACCACCGATTAGTAAGCTGCTTGCTACCATCCCACTTACTGGAACGTTTAATGTTGTTAATTGGTGGCTTCCGTGATAAACCAGCCAGAATGTTACAGCACCCTGGAAGATTATCACTGTAAAATATCCTGAAAAAGGATGCTTTTTCAACCGGATGCCACGATAACTGTAAGCTCTTGATGCGAGTATGTATAAGATAATCCCCGCCCCAAAAAAAACACTTACAAAAAAACTTAATGCAATTGCAATGCCATCCAGGATCAACGATACCCTGAACAATTCTACGGTAGGTTGCAGTGGCTTTTTTACTGCGCCGATGCTACCTTCATCCTTGTCCATGTAAGAGTTGTAGGCGTTGCTGGCAGGGTACACCAGCAGGTGAAGAATTATAAAGATTAATGCTGCGCGCGCCCAGTCAGGTTTAAGCAAACTGCTCAAAGCAAATAAATAAACGGGCATTAGGAAAAACGAAAACTGAACCCGTAAAAGCTGAATGGTCGAACGTTGCATCGTCAGGAATTAGAAGGTTAAACACGCTTCCGGCAATTCTCATAGTACTACCTGGATCTCTTCAACTAGTAATCATATTCCCGTCGGAACATGTTTATTCGTACGCCGATAGTTAGCAAATTAGTATTATAAGAAAGATCTGACCGTCCCTCAACTTTATATTTTCTAAATAATAAGGAACCATCCAGGAATAGGTTTTCTTTTAATTCATATGAAACAAGCAAGGATGTATTAAGGCCGTTGGCTTTTAAACCAGAAGGTATCGAGTACCCGAAATCAAAAGGACGGGTAGTATAGTTCAGCAGGATATTATTGCCAAGATTTTGCCCTGCGGTATCAACGCCTTGAACAAAAAAGATCATTTTCAATTGCGCGAACCATTTTGGCTTAGGCTGATACTTTAGGATTCCCGTAACTTCAGAAAAATCGGAGCCGAGAGGATGAGCCAATGGTTGATTGTAGTGGCTATAATTTGCAATAACGTCATAGTGAGAATAGGTGAATGGCCGCACAACATTAAGTTCTCCCTGTATGTCCAGATTTTTGATGTTAAAAATGTCGATAGCTTTTCCACCCAATTGAATACCGTATTTATTACCCCACCATCCTGTGCGTGCCCGCACTTGTTTTAATTGAAATTCATCAAGCAGCAACTGGCCGTAAAACTGTCCACGATGGCCCACATTGGCTTTTAAATCCAGGCCAACGAACGCATTATCAGGGCTGCCTATTTGCTGCTCCGCGGAACGCAGGAAAATAACGGGATTCAGGTAAGAAAACTCAAACCGGTTTGGCCTTCCAAATACCACAGACTCAAATAACCCCACATTCAGCCATGGGGTGGCATTCACGCTCAGCCTGTGTGTTGCTGCGTATTTTTTTGGCAACAACATATTTCCCTGGTTAAGTGTATGTTGTGGCATCATCTCCATGAAGAGGTTGGTGTAATTTAACTTCCAGATGCGGGTGTTAATCTTGAGGAACAGGTAATTGGTGGCAAAGTCACTCATTAGGAGGCTGCGGTAACCATTGCCGATTACATTGCGGTCGTAACCGAATTGCAGGTTAAAGTATTTTGCAACGTTAACATATATTGATCCCCTTCCATCAAAGTAATCGTAGGCGGTTGTTTTAAATGGTTTATAAAAACCAGCACCCGGAACTGCCTGGTATTTTTTTTCAAAGCCTTGAACAAAAAGCGGCGTTCTTTCCTGGTTGTCTGTTACATAAAAATCAAACCCGATCTTTTTTGCTATGAGACCCCTTGCCGTGATTCCCTTTGAATTTAGAAATATACGCTGCCCGCTGCCTGTTTCTATGGTTTGGTTCTGTTGAAGAACAGGGTTAATTGCCAAAAAAAAGTCCTTTTCATCAACCAGAAACATATTGGCCTTTGTTTTATAAAAGATGCCCAGCAAGGGTTTTCTGCTTTTATAACTGTTTGTGTCCGCAGAGGCCCACTCCGGGTTATTCATCTGCAGGCTTTGAAAATTATGTTTATCAACTTTCGAAAAATGAAAGTAATAGTCATAAGGATACTGGTTTTCAAGAGAGTCTGCCAGCTCAGCCGCTATTACAGCATTCCTGCGGCTAAAGGGCTTAAGACCTGAAAAATTCAGGTCAGGATTGTTCTGCATCATTATTTCCAACCTGTCGAGAAAATGCAGGTGTTTAGATCCCTGGGGTAAATTGGTAGATTGAGCGCTTAATTGGAACGGTAACAATAAAATAAATAGTCTTAACAGGGTTTTTTTAAATTGCATAATATTGTTTGTTTTCCAAATTGGTTTGCCAGGGAAAAGTTTCCAGTTATCCCTGTTGAAGCATTAATAAGCAAAGTAATAGTATTCCTTATCAAATAACCTAATATCTAAGGGGCAAATTTTAAGCTATGGGAAGATACCTGATCAAAAATGTTTCTATTGTAAATGAAGGGAAAATCATTGCAGGCGATGTTTTAGTTGATAACGGGCGCATTGATAAAATTGCCCCATCAATCTCTGCTCCCTTTCCTGTAACAGAGATAATTGGTGAAGGGAAATACCTGCTACCGGGTGTGATAGATGACCAGGTTCATTTCAGGGAACCGGGCCTTACGCATAAAGCAACTATCTATACAGAATCTAAAGCAGCGGTAGCGGGTGGAGTAACATCTTTTATGGAGATGCCCAATACCTTGCCACCCGCGTTTACGCAAGAGTTGCTTGAAGATAAATATCAAATTGCTTCACAATCCTCTCTTGCTAATTATTCGTTTTACATGGGCACTTCAAACATTAACGCGGACGAGGCCTTGAAAACAAATGACAAGCGAACAGAGATCTGCGGCATAAAAATCTTTATGGGTTCGTCAACCGGCGGTTTGCTGGTTGACAATGTCTCCACGATTGAAAAACTCTTTAAAGAAAGTGGTTTGCTGATAGCCACCCATTGCGAAAATGAGAAAATTATACAACGAAACCTGGAGCGCCTGAAAGCGGAACAAACAGTACTTACTGCCAAAGACCACCCGGTGATCAGGGATGAGAATGCCTGTTTTGAGAGTTCCCGGTTTGCGGTGGAGCTTGCAGTCAAGCATGGCACCCGTTTGCACATTTTGCACATCACCACTGAAAAGGAATTACAGCTTTTTTCAAAACTGCTGCCATTATCTGAGAAGCGGATAACTGCCGAAGTATGCGTGCATCATTTACATTTTACGTCGGACGATTATGAAAAATCCGGAAACCTTATAAAATGTAACCCGGCCATAAAGGCACCCCATAACAGGGAAGCCCTCTGGCTAGCCTTGCTAAACGATCGCCTGGATGTGATTGCTACCGACCATGCCCCTCATACGCTGGCAGAAAAAAACGAGCCTTATGAGAAAGCACATGCAGGCCTGCCACTGGTTCAGCACTCTTTGCCACTAATGCTTGATTACGTAAGAGCAGGAAAAATTACGATTGAAAAATTAGTGGATAAAATGAGCCATTCCGTGGCTGTTTGTTTCCAGGTTGCTGAAAGAGGATTTATCAGGGAAGGATATTTCGCCGACCTGGTATTGGCAGACATGCAACAAGCCACCACCATAACCAAAGAAAATATCTTGTATAAATGTGGCTGGAGCCCTTTGGAAGGTAAAGAACTTCCCACTATCACACATACTTTTGTAAACGGCAACCTGGTATACAACAACGGAAAATGGGACGAAAATTGCAAAGGGAAAAGATTAACTTTTAACCGGTAAACTTATTTCGGAAGATTTATGCAAAAGCGCGCCAAAAGAATCACTATACTATGGACATAGACAGAACAACGTTCAACGATCTCAATATTTTTAACCACAACGAAGAATTCTCCATCTTTAATAAACTCAATTTTACACGTACCAGAGGCGGAAGAGACTGGCAGGCGAAATTTTTCAGTGAACCTTTTAACGACATAAAACGAATAACTGATACCCAGGATATTTTAAAAGGAATACAGGAAAAAGCCGAAGAATGGCCCATGACCATCAATAATGGCACAGTGATGGTTATGGAAAAATTTTACGAGTCAATGATCGACACGATCCCGGATTCTCCCACCCCATTAAATGCTTATACATACCGGTTACTACATGCGCCAGATTTTTCGCTTTTAAGGTACACCATTGGCCACTTTGCTGATTTCGTTCGCGGTTGCCGCGAGTTGGTTCTTTTATTTGACAACGAAAACACACCAAAATTCCTCAGAACACATATAAGCCGCATCGCAGATCTCACCAAAGATCCATTAATCCAGAAGCTGGCTGCTATACCTCATGCAACTAAATTCACTCCCGTACAAACAATTCAGTTTGGCAACTATTTGCGGTATCGCTTCCGAAACCAGTCAATTGAACTCATAAATATCTATAGCCGTTTTGATGCCTGGTATTCCATGGCCATGGCGATGAAACATTTCAGGCTTTCCTTTCCAGAATTTTCAAACGATGAAAAACCATTTTTGGAAGCAGGTTCCCTGTACCACATCTTGCTGCCAGTACCTGTTTCATACAATGTAAAATTGGCGCATGATAACAGTTTTATATTTCTTACAGGTGCAAATATGGCGGGCAAAAGCACTTTCATCAAAGCAGTAGGCGCTGCCGTTTACCTGGCTCACTTGGGTATGGGTGTGCCTGCAGCAAAAATGAAGTTGACTTTATTCAACGGCATTTTGAGCAATATCAATGTCGTCGACAATATCATTAAAGGAGAGAGTTACTTTTTTAATGAAGTACAACGCATCAAGAATACGATTCTAAAGATCAACGACGGAAAAAAATGGCTTGTTCTCATCGATGAATTATTCAAAGGCACCAATGTTCAGGATGCGATGAAATGCTCAACTACAGTGATCAAAGGACTGATAAAAATAAAAAGCTCGTTGTTTATACTGTCTACACATTTATACGAGATTGGCGAAGAATTGAAATCCTACCCCAATATCTCATTCCGCTTTTTTGAAACCAATGTCAAGGAAGATCAACTTCATTTTAGTTACCAATTAAAAGAGGGCATTAGTAACGATCGCCTCGGCTACCTGATCCTGAAAAGAGAAAAAGTGGTTGACCTGTTGGAAAAATTGTAATAACAATTAGTGTGAGGTTAACTATGTTTTAGCCATCAGCTATCAGCCATCAGCAATCAGCAATCAGCTACAACTTTTAAATTAAGATCTGGCGCAAACACCGCTTCATTCTTTGCGTTTATCAAACGAGTTTATGTTTTATCCGCAACCTAAATGACCTATCAGTTGAGCATAAGGCATTCTTTGCAGATAGCTGATGGCCCATGCATAATTAAGCTCCAAGATAGTAGCGCAAAACCCGGCATCTTGATTTGGTCCTAAGCTTTGTGATGGCTTTTTCCTTGATCTGGCGCACCCGTTCGCGTGTAAGGTTAAGGCGTTCACCTATATCTTCGAGGCTCAAAGAATGGTCTATTCCTATCCCAAAAAAATAACAGACAACCTCTTTTTGACGTTCATTCAGCGCAGTTAATGAACGGTCTATTTCGGTTTTTAAAGACTCGTCGTGTTCTAACCTACGTTCTGTTCTTTCCCCATTCGGGTCTTCCATAACGTCAATCAGTGTGTTGTCTTGCCCTTCGCTGAGGGGCGAGTCCATACTTATATGACGACCGGTATTGTCTAAACCCGCCGCAACTTCTTCGCTATCAAGACCGAGGAATTCAGCCAGCTCTTCGGTTGACGGCTCTCTTTCAAATTCCTGTTCCAGTTGTGTGTAAGCTTTCTGAATGCGGTTTGTTAACCCAACTTTGTTTAGGGGGAGACGCACTATACGGGACTGTTCCGCTAATGCTTGCAAAATACTTTGACGGATCCACCACACGGCATAAGAGATAAATTTGAACCCGCGTGTCTCATCAAAACGCTGGGCCGCTTTTATAAGACCTAAATTTCCTTCGTTGATAAGGTCAGAAAGTGAAAGCCCCTGGTTCTGGTATTGTTTAGCAACAGATATAACAAAACGAAGATTTGCTTTTGTGAGTCTATCCAGGGCCCTTTGATCACCCTGGCGAATTCGTACGGCTAACATTACTTCTTCTTCTCCGCTGATCATGTCAACCTTACCGATTTCCTGCAAATACTTTTCCAGGCTGTGCGATTCACGATTTGTGATAGATTTCGTGATCTTTAGTTGGCGCATACTCATAACTGATATTTTAAGGGTGTTGTTAAAAACTTATTACAGTCAGGCAACGGATGAGGTGATTATATTGATCGGGCGCGCTATCAGTTGTGTTTCATACATCTCCTATATCCCATTCAATAAATGCTCGTAATTATTTGTCGTAGTGATTGTTTAAAAGGAAACAATCAGGAAGAATATAATTTTTACAATCCAATGGTCCATTTTTTTCGAAGCAGTAAATATCAGCAGAATATGAAGTTCAAAAAATACCCCAAAAGTGGTATTTCCTGGCCTGAGGTATGGGGCATGAGGTATGGGGTATGGGTATGGCTGTCAGCTATCAGCCATCGGCCATCGGCCTTAGTGGGCCTATAATTTCAATTTTCAAGCAGACTTTCGCATACAACCATCCCCCCTTCACCCATACCTCATAAAAGGTGTTTTCACGGTTAATGTGTAATGGTTAGAAGACTACATTGCTGCATGTTAGTAAAAACCTTTGGCAGTGCGGTATATGGCGTTGAAGCCATAACAATCACCGTTGAAGTAAATGTGATGGGTGGAACCAAATATTTTATTGTTGGCTTGCCGGATGGTGCGGTTAAAGAGAGTATCCAGCGCGTAGAAAGCACCATAAAGTCCAATGGTTACCAGATGCCCCGAACAAAACTGGTGGTGAGTTTAGCCCCGGCAGATATTAAAAAGAGCGGATCCGCTTTTGACCTGGCAATTGCAATGGGTACGCTTGGTGCCAGCGAGCAGTTGCAGAATTATAAAAAACTTACCGAGTATGTAATTATGGGAGAACTAAACCTCGACGGTTCTGTTCAACCTATCAAAGGCGCTTTGCCTATTGCCATACAGGCCCGCAAAGAAGGTTTCAAAGGATTAATCGTTCCGATGCAGAATGCCAGGGAGGCGGCGATGGTCAACCAGTTGAATGTTTATGGTGTCAGTCACATCAGGGAAGTGATCAAATTTTTTCAGGATGAAAATTCCTTACAACCTGTGGTGGTAAATGTAAGGGATGAGTTTTACCACGGTCAGTACGAATTTGAGTTTGACTTCAATGACGTCAAGGGCCAGGAAAATATAAAACGCGCATTGGAGATAGCCGCTGCCGGCGGCCACAATGCCATACTTATAGGTCCGCCGGGGGCCGGAAAAACGATGCTGGCAAAACGATTGCCTACCATCCTCCCGCCCTTGAGCCTGCAGGAAGCATTGGAGACTACAAAAATTCACAGTGTGGCCGGCAAGTTACCGGAGAATGCGACCTTGATATCAAAACGGCCTTTCCGCTCGCCGCATCATACCATTTCGGATGTGGCGCTGGTAGGTGGTGGCGGCATTCCTCAACCGGGTGAGATATCACTGGCTCACAATGGTGTGTTATTTCTGGATGAATTGCCAGAGTTTAAACGAACTGTGCTTGAAGTGATGCGGCAGCCTATGGAAGAAAGACGGGTAACGATCAGCCGGGCAAAAGTGACCCTTGATTTTCCTGCCAGTTTTATGCTGATAGCCTCCATGAACCCCTGCCCATGTGGTTTTTATAATCATCCAGAAAGAGAATGCAGTTGCCCGCCCGGAACAGTTCAAAAATACCTGAACAAGATCTCCGGGCCACTTCTTGACAGGATAGACCTGCACGTAGAAGTAACGCCGATTGGCTTTAGCGAACTTTCTTCTTTTCAGAAAGAAGAAAATTCATCTTCGATACGCGAAAGGGTCATCAGCGCAAGAGACATACAAACAAACCGTTTCATAGATCATGCCGGCACCTACTGCAATGCGCAGATGAGTAGTAAAGCGTTAAAAGAAATATGTGTTATCAACCAGGCAGGGCAAACACTGCTAAAAACGGCTATGGAACGATTGAACCTTTCTGCCAGGGCCTACGACAGGATATTAAAAGTGAGCCGCACCATCGCGGATCTTGCCGCCAGTGACCACATCAAAGCAGAACACCTGGCCGAAGCCATCCAGTACAGGAGCCTGGACCGCGCCGGATGGGCAGGATAATTTCTTTATTGGTTGAATGCTTTTTAAAATTGTGCTGAAAGCCGATCACCGATAGCTCACAACTTCCTCGCCAGCGACCTTTATTTTCATCCTCAATTATAACTTTGAATTCACCAGCATCGGGCGTTAGTATTGCCATTGATTAAATGATTGCTTTAATTAACCTCAATTATAATCGTTAGGCTCGTTTCTTTGTCACTACATAAATGTCGATTGGGACCGGCAGTTCATTCCCGCATACCTATTGAGTCATACTCCTTTAAAATTTACCGAAAGAAGATCTTATAAACTGGCAACAGGATTCTTTTGGAAATTACCAGGCAAGAGTTGTGTGCCTGATGGATACCATAAACTGCCTATGCAAAAGGAATAGGAATAAACTCGGGAGAAGGAGAAATGCTTGATCTTCGCTCACAGATCAATTAAGACTCTTACATTCTTGAAGATTTCAATATGATGATAAGATGTTAATCCGCAGACTTTCGCTATTAATAACCTAAACCGCAGCATGGATTCCTATGCTGGCCTTATTTTCTTACTGGCCAAAGCCAAAACAGGAGCAGTTAAGGCAGAGCATGCAGGCACCATGATCATCGGTTTAGCCGTCTGGTCACAAACGCTTATTACCCTGGCTCAGTAGCTTTTATTATTGTGGCAGGCAGGTTTATCATTCGTGCCGTTTTTCGCATAGTCGCTGCTACAAGGTTGCGCGAAGTTCTTACAGCAACAGCTTTATTGCTGGTGGTAGGCATCGCTGTTTTGATGACACAGGTGGGACTGAGTCCTGCAGGGGAACATTTATAGCCGGCGTGGTACTGGCAAACAGTGAATATAAACACG
>JBBPYM010000276.1:0-6112 GCA_038199905.1 Chitinophagales bacterium
ACCGGGCTCATAGTTTTGCAAAGCCTGCTACTGATCCGTTCTCTGTTAAGCCTGCCGATGTAAAAGTTCTCAACACGCTTTATGTTTCTGAGTATGACTATTGTAAACCCATCCGGTTGATTCTCATCTTCCCACAACATTATTTTTGGTGACCAATATTCTTTAGGACGCGGCCCAAAGTGAGTTTCCGAACTCCTCATCCGCAGTTCTAAACCCATGTACAAAACAACTCTTCCAGGGATTGGCTTGGCACAGTTTTATGATATATGTGTTAGGCTCATCCGGCCTTAAAATATTCACTATGAAAAATCTACTTACCGTAGGATTTGAATTCAGAGATACCTTTTATTATTCTCTAATTCGTGTTAAAGAAAATAGCCTTGGAACCGATTACCAGATAACAGTCATGAATGGCAACCTGGAAAAGCTTCTTTATGGCAACCATATCATCAAAGAACGCAAGGGGTTTCTGCAAATGGATGCTAATGAAACTACTGAACAGGAGATGCTGAAAGTGAGCATTGCAGAAGCACTGAGCAAATTTCTCCACATCCCCATTGAGAGGCATATCCATAATGCTCAGAATAATGTTAATACAACCCACTTACCTGCTTTGCGTTGTGAAGCGTAAAACTCACACAATAAGCATAAGATTTCGGGCCTTAAACTAAATTTAATAAACACTGTTAGGATATCAGTAAACAGCTCTGATCGCTCATGCTAAAGCGGCCAGCTTTCAGGCATTTCATCATTTAAATTGGAATACATGAAAATAGACATTCAATCCCGTGACTTTACAGCAAAAGGAGACCTGTTAGCGTTTGTAACCGAAAGAGTTGAAAAGCTTGGACGGTTTTATCATGATATTATAAGCAGCGAAGTTTTACTTGCAACTGACAAGTCTGATACAAATGATAATAAGGTTTGCGAAATCAGACTGGTGATTCCAGGGAACGATCTTTTTGCAAAAGCACAATGCAAGTCATTTGAAGAGGCAACCGTAGATGCTACTGATGCGTTGGAGAGACAGATTGAAAAACATAAGAATAAAATTATTGGGAAGAGGAAAGAAACTCCTGACACGATAGATTTACTACAGATAGATTGATTGTGTTGTTGCTTGCCGTATATCTGGTACATTTGAAACTAACAAATACCAGTCTTAAACGCCGTTTAGAAATAAACAGGCTGAAAGACTGGTATTTAGTATTTAAGCCAGCCTATTCGCAGTGCTAAAGTAATTTGCTTATGTCAACTTACAGCATTATGTTAACGGTAAATATCATAATGAGATCAAACACGTGAGGTTTCACTTAAAACTTGTTCGGGGTATCCTTCAGCATTGCTTATGCCGAGAAACCTGAGAAATTCTGCATCCATTTCCATCATATTCATAACATAAGAAAACGTCATCCCGTGATTTTTGACGTAAGAAAGAACCTGTTCTACAAAAACAAATTTTGCTGATGGATATTTATCAGCCAAGGATTCAATCTTCTCAAGAGGAAAATTAAATTTGCGGACCAATTCGTTTAGTTCGTGAGGTTCCATAAGAAAATTTTAATAAAATTATCAAATTGTATGGCTGCACCTGGATTTCAATATAGCCAGAAAACTTTGCTGATTTTGACACGCAAAATACTCTTTAATGCCCTCTCACCATGCAAAACCCTTATTAAGTTTTCCACAGGCTTAAGCACATTTTTACTTTTCCTTGGTTCCCTATCACGTCCGAAGATAAAGCCACTTTTGAAGCATTAGGCTTACCACTTAAGGGCAAAAACAATTACAATCTGCAAATCAGCAATATGTGTTCCGACACTGGTATCTAATAAATTGAAATTAGATAATAAAATTTATGGGCTGATCAAAATCCTTATTGGCACGTACATGTACCTCACTTTTGTGGTATACAAGAGAAAACGAAGGCACACTTTCGGTCAGCCATACGTTACCCCCAATGATAGAATCTCTGCCTATGATGGTCTTACCACCCAGTATAGTAGTGCCTGAGTAGATCACCACATTATCTTCAATAGTAGGATGGCGCTTCTTATTAGCTTCGGTTTTGGACACATTCAGCGCACCTAAAGTCACCCCCTGGTAAATTTTTACATTATCACCCAACACAGATGTTTCACCAATAACCACGCCGGTGCCATGGTCAATAAAAAAGCCTGAACCTATCTGGGCTCCTGGGTGAATATCAATTCCAGTAACGCTGTGCGCATGCTCAGATATTAATCGCGGTAGAATAGGTATCCTCATTTTATATAATTCATGGGAAAAGCGGTAAGCTGCTATGGCATAGAAGCCTGGATAGGCCGCCATTACTTCTTCAATACAATGGGCGGCGGGATCAAATGCGAGGATTGTCTGCGCATCGTTTTGCAACTCCCTGAAAATAACCGGTATATTATCAAAAAACGATTTAACAATGTCATCGCTTGAGTAGATCGCCGGCTCCAGGTGCTGAAGCAGTTCGCGTAATTGCAATTCAAGTTTACGAATATCCAGGTCATTAAAAAGGTCTTCACTGGATAAGGGGAAAAGAAAATCTACCAGTCCATTGATCCATTCCTGTGCCCTCCGTTTTGACGGCACGACCCTCATCTCGGTCCTGAATTCATCATGTATCTGTCTCAACAAATACTGCATGTTCGCTTTATTTTTCTGTAAGCTCATAGAGTCATAAGTTATTACACCACGGATACTTGCACTGGACCAATTATTCCCGCCGCCGGAATTTAATCAAACAGGTCAGACGAAAGGTACCTGTCGCCCCTGTCGCAGATTATGCATACTATTATGCCCGCTGAAAGTTCCTTTGCCAGTTCTACAGCCGCATGAACTGAGCCACCACTACTCATTCCGCTAAAAATAGCTTCTTCGCGGGCAAGTCGTTTCGTCATTACCCGTGCCTGTAACTCGCTTACTTCTATAACACGGTCTATTCTTTTACTGTCATAAATTTTAGGGATATAAGCTTCCGGCCATTTGCGAATACCGGGAATCTGCGAACCATCTGTGGGTTGGCAACCAATGATCTGCACGGCTTCATTCTGCTCCTTCAAATATTTGGAAACACCCATTATGGTACCTGTGGTTCCCATTGTAGAAACAAAATGAGTAATTGTGCCCGCAGTATCATTCCATATTTCCGGGCCGGTAGTGTTATAATGCATGCCTGGATTGTCAGGGTTGGCAAACTGGTTTAACATGAGGTAACCACCGCTCCTTACAAGGTCATTTGCATGATCAATCGCACCTTCCATCGCCCTTTTACGGGGGGTTAATATTACCTTTGCACCAAAAGCCTGCATGGTTAACACCCTCTCGCGGGTGGCATCTTCGGGCATTACGAGCTCAATGCCAACTTTAAACATACTCGCTATCATGGCTAAAGCAATCCCTGTGTTTCCGCTGGTAGCTTCTACTAGTTTCATTCCGTCCTTTAATTCCCCCCGGTCTATCGCTCCTTTAATCATTCCGTAGGCAGCGCGGTCCTTTACACTTCCACCTGGATTGTTACCTTCAAGTTTTGCGTAAATAGTAACATCTTCTTTATCAATTACATGATTTAATTCAACCATGGGTGTCTTTCCAACCAGATCCAGGATACCTGCCATATAATTATTTATTAAATTGAATAAATTAGTTGATTGAATGAACTTTTTCAGAGGAATTAATCCTTGTAATTATCCAAAGTCGATCCATGATGTATCTTTTAACTGATTTTAGTGCAGAATTGTTCATTTCTAACCAGTACTGGTAATCTTACCTGGTTATTCTACAGTCCTCACTTTTATAACCAACTTTTTTACCGGGTCAAATCCGACCACTTTAATACAGGGGCGATGAAGATCCCGCGGAAAGAAAAGAAAAAACACACCCGGCCGAAAAGGGAGAACATTGCCTTCTGCCTTATGGAACATGATATCGTTGGCTTCATCATACTCACCCCACTGAGTGACAGACTCAGGGTTTGTAACACCGATATTTTCCTTGCCTGAGATCACGTATTGTATATCATTATATTTCCGGTGAGACTCCCAGGTGGTTTTGTCGAATTCAAGGTTGGACATCTCCGACACGAATGCGTAAACATTGGTTCCGTCTATTGGATATTTTCCTGGTTGAAGATTTTCAAGTTCCTGGTCTTTTAAAAACGCAAATGCCTGGTCCCAGCCAGCTTTGTTGCCATGATACTGGCGGTAAAATTCAGCCACATCAGTGATTGGATCGGCACTTAAATCCAACCCAGTTTTCCAGGCTTCAGTTTTGAACCATAGTTCAGCTTCCGTTGAGGATGTTTGTGACATTATTGAAGATTTAATGAAGATGCAATTTATACAAAGATTGCTGCCGAGAAGGCATTAATGCGTCAGCGGCTTTCGCGTTTGACTGTGAGGCACTGTGGGTACGTCACCAGGAACAGTTTAAGTTATGTCGCTCAAACTTGCCATCGCAGACCTCCGCGTAAGAAAATAAATAATGGTCCAGGCAACAAGGTAGGTACAGCCACAAATAGTGAACAACAGGTTGTAACCGGCATTGATATCTCCCGCCTGTTTGTAACTCTCCAGCAGGGTGCCTACCAATATCGGGAACAAAATACCACCAACCGCACCAGCCATCCCTCCAATCCCCACCACGGAACTCACCGCCTGCTTTGGAAACATATCAGAGGCCAGGGTAAAAATGTTTGTTGCCCATGCCTGGTGAACCGCCACCGCAAGACTGATCAACGCCACAACCACCCACACATTGGTTGCGAACTGGGCAAAAATGATAGAAAGCTCCCAGAAAGCGAATATCAGCAGAGCCGTTCTCCTTGCTTTTAATGTAGGCCACCCTTTTTTTACCAGCCATGACGAAAAGTAACCCCCACTAATACTTCCAATGGTAGTGGCTCCATAGATAAGCATGAGTTCTATGCTGGGTTTTTTAAGATCAAGATTAAAGGAGGAAGAAAAATAAGATGGGAGCCAGAATAAAAAGAACCAGTAGATAGGATCTATCAGAGCCTTACCGGTTATAAATGCCCATGTTTGCGGGAGCGCAAAAAGTTTTACCCACTTAACAGGTTTCGTTGCTTCACTATCGTCGGCCTGTTCTTCCTGGCCGCTCGTTATAAGTTGATATTCTTCAGCACTAAGGCGTTTTTGTTTTGAGGGAATGTCATAAAAAATAAGCCAGAAAATAAGCCAAACAAAGCCGAGGGCACCTGTGATCCAAAACACTTCCTGCCAGCCGTATGCTGTCAATATCCAGGGTACGATTAATAACGCTAGTACTACACCTACACTCGTACCTGCGTTAAAGATACCGGTGGCCAGCCCGCGTTCTTTTTTTGGAAACCACTCAGCTACTGTTTTTACTGCAGCCGGGAAATTGCCTGCTTCACCCAGGCCAAGTCCGATCCGGGCAATACCGAAACCGAAAGCGCTTCTTGCAAGGGCATGCAGCATACCGGCAATACTCCAGAATATGATTGTTATAGAATATCCGATGCGTGTTCCTACTTTATCTATCAACCTTCCAAATAACAGCAGCCCTACGGCGTAGGCGGCGGTAAAAGCCATCACAATCCCCGCGAAATCTTTTTCTGACCAGTTAAACTCCTTTTCAAGGATGGGCTTTAACAAACCTATTATCTGCCGGTCGAGGTAGTTGATGGTAGTTGCAAAGAATAACAATACAACGATGATCCAGCGGTAGTTCTTAATGGTAGATATGGGCATAGCCTTAACAAGGTAAGAAAAAAATAACCACAGAGAAACGCCAGAGTGGAAACACAAAGGGCCGCAGAGAAGTTTCTGTCGGCGGCCCGTTGTGTTTACTCTCTGGCGGTGCTCGGTGGTCCAAAAAATTCCCATATGCTCTCATCCCAACTTCCAAACTTTCAGGATCATTCGCAGGTAAGCAATTTCAAGATGAATACCGTGAGTATGCGCTTTGCGCGAAAGAAGGCAATATGCGGGAGCTTGAAAGGGCATCGAATCAACGCTGGCAATAGATCTTTAAAAAGCAAGATTACATTTTCTTCACGGAAACAATCCATGTAATAAGAAGTCCCAAAAAAGCGATCATAAGGAACGACCACCGAAGA
>JBBPYM010000277.1:0-2821 GCA_038199905.1 Chitinophagales bacterium
CCATACCTGCGAAGCCATCAAAAGTGCGATAGCTTCCCCCAACCCACAACAGATCCTGGTATTGTAGCTTGATATTGAAGTCAGCTTGCACGGGTAATGGCTGCACATATTTAAGCATGACGGAAGGAAGTGCAAAAACATCGTCATTCATCTGCAGGCGATATCCGGCGGTTGCAAATAAATGAGGAATCAATTTAAACCCGTCAGTTTTCAAACTGTTATCTGAAAAGTAAATTGTTTGAGGAATAATTTGCTGGACCGACACACCTGCGAAAAAGCTGGCAGAGTAGAGCCATAACCCTGCCCCCATATCCGGTTTGATGCGATTGATTTCCTGGGAGTTTCCTACGGCAGGGTCAATGGAAGAAGGATTATCAGGATCAAACATTAAATCATTGGCGCGAAGACTTAAACTTCTCATCCCAATCTCAAACCCGGCTGCAAGACTGGTTTTCGGGCCAAGTCCAACATGATAAGCATAAGATCCGTAAGCAGAAAAATTATTCAACGGGCCTGCGCGATCATTAATAATTTTTAATCCGATGCCATGATGTGCCGGTGCGGGGGTATAATCCTGCCAATAATTTCTTCCTCTTGGATTCTCACCAGGCATGTCAAAAGAGGTAGCGGTAATACGATCATCCTTTTTATTCAGCGGCCCCTGAATAGTTAGATATGTCGTAATGGGTGCGTTTTGTATTCCTACCCATTGATGTCGGTGGCTGATTTTAATGTCCGTATAGTTTTCTATACCTGAAAGTGCCGGATTGATGATGTAATTATTAATGATGTATTGTGTATATTCAGGCTGCTGCTGCGTCCTGCCTGTTGTGAAGGCTGCCAGGAAAACAACAATAATGTACAGCTTTTTCATAAAAACGAGTTGGTTGGTTAACGGATGATGGTTACAGAGCCGTTAGCAGGCACTCTTCCATTTTTGAGGTCGATAATATAATAATAGGTGGCAGACGGAAGAGGTTTCCCCTGGTAAGTCCCGTTCCAGGGAGTTGTATAACCGGATGATTGATAGACGAGCTGACCATACCGGTTAAAAATACGCACGTCACATTCCGGGTAGCTTTCAAGGTATTTGATCTGCCAGGTATCATTTATATTATCTCCGTTAGGGGTGAAAGCATTGGGCGCTTTTACATTTTTTAGCGCTTTTACATATACCTGGTCGCTCCCTATGCATCCATCTGATGAAATAGCTTTCAATGTGTAAATCATGTCTTCTGCGATTGAAACAGCCGGTGATAAACTTTGAAGGGGTGCGAGGCCGGTGGACGGAGACCACAAATAAGTAAGACTATTGCCGGAGGCGGTAGCATTAATTGTTATGGAGCCACCCTCAAGAAGCGTTCTATCCGGTCCCGCATAAACTGTGGGCGTGGGATACACACGAATAGTTTGTGTAGTATCAGCCATGCAACCGTTGCTTGCAGTAAATAAATAAGTTAAGGGAACAATTCCTGTTAAAGACTGATGTGGTGTAAAATAATTACCCCCTGTTACGCCAGGTCCGCTATACATCCCCACACCAGGCAGTCCGGTAGTTTCAGATGCTGTGGTCAATTGAAAAGAAGGTTGCTCTGCACAAACAGGACCGGGAGCATCAAAAGTAAGCTGAGGGCTTGCCAGCAATTTAATCGTTCTAGACATCTCACTTTTGCAGGTAATTCCGGAATAAACAACATATTTTAACTGGTAAGTTTTAGATAATGGAGATCCAAAATCAGGGTAATTAAATGTATAAGGTTTACCAGGAGATGGGGCATCATCAATAACTACATCAGTCTGATTATTTGCATAATTCCAATAAGTTTCTACTTTAGTAATCTTCCCAAAATCAACCGAAGAAGCATCTAAAATGCTTACCGGTTGATTGCTGCATAAACCAGTTGGATTTTCGGTACTAAAGCCAGCCTTGGGCAGGGCGCCGTTAACGGTAAATAATTTCGTAGTATCCGCGCCACATCCATCTTTAGAAGTAACTTTTAAAGACACATTGTACTGCTTTGCCTGGTGATATGCATGCCTGCCATTTTTTGTAATCGAAGTATTGGAGTTTGTGGGATTCGCATTGGCCTCATCACCAAAGTTCCACAGGTACTTAAATTGTGCTTGGGTACTATCGCCAATAACACTGGTATTTATAAAAGTCGCGTAAGCATCACTGATACATACTTCAGGTAAAATAAAATCAACACGCGGTTTATAATTGATGGTCAGTGGAATATTCGCTACGTTGCTCTTGCAACCAATTTGAGTGACAGCATACATGGAAGTAGCATAGGTTTTTTCAGAAGCATATTGATGTGACATATCAGAAAGACTGTTTGATGAAGTCTGAACTCCATCACCAAAATCCCAATAAAAGATAGCGGACCTACCTGTGGGTAAAGAAGATTGGTTGGAAAACAAAACAGTATCTGTCCCGCAGTTAATCGCCGGAATTTTATAAGAAGCGACGGGCAATTCATCTATTTTGATTGTTTTTTGGATGGTATCGGAAAAGCAGCCAATATCATTAATAGAAGAAAACTGAATCACGTAGGTTCCGGATTTCTTGTATTGATGAGATAAGGTTTTTGTACTCCCAATTGAGCCATCACCCAATTGCCAGCTCCATTTGACTTCCGGCCTGTCTGTGATGGTTTTGGCTGTGAGCTGAATTGAGTCATAAAGGCATCCGGTATAGGAAGTATCAAATTCAGCAACGGGACGATTATATACCTGCAGGTCCATATTGATTTCCTGTTTACCACTACAGCCATCTGTGGTAGGGTTGTCCGCAACTACTTTTATGGGAAAATTGCCG
>JBBPYM010000278.1:0-12948 GCA_038199905.1 Chitinophagales bacterium
CACTAAAACCTATGCCCCCTTAAAAAATCTTCCACCAGCATCCGTTTCTTGCCCTCCAACTGAATTTCCTTCAATAAAATATAGCCATCCTGCCCGCTAAAACGAAGAAAAGTTTTATTGTCGGTATCAAAATTCCCCGGAGCCTGCGTAGGGGATATATCTACTTTCTCGGCCCGGTAAATTTTCAACATCTTGCTGCCGAGGTGGGTAAAAGCTGCTGGGTAAGGAGACAATCCACGAATCAGGTTGTAAATTTCATCCACAGGCTTCTCCCAATCTATCTTACCTGTTTCCGTAAAAATTTTTGGGGCATGGTGTAATGTCTCCTGTTTTTTTTGGGGCATATTTTCCAGTTCTCCGGCTGCCAGTCCTTCGACTGTTTGTATCAATAAGGCGGCACCGATATCTTTCATGCGGTCGTGAATCTCGCCGGCAGTTTCATCCGAACCTATTAGAAATTTTGCCTGCAACAAAATGTCTCCAGTATCAATTTCATGTTGCAGTTTAAAGGTGGTAACACCAGTTTCTTTTTCTCCGTTTATCACTGCCCAGTTTATTGGAGCCGCACCCCGATATTGGGGCAGCAGCGAGCCGTGTAGATTAATTGTGCCCATCGCCGGCATGTTCCAAACAAGCTCCGGTAGCATCCGGAACGCAACCACCACTTGCAGATCGGCGGCATAAGAACGCAGCTCCTCCAAAAACTGGGGGTTCTTTAGTTTTTCTGGTGTCAGCACCTTTAAACCATTGGCAACAGCATATTTTTTTACCGCAGTTTCAGTCAGCTGCATTCCCCGGCCCACAGGTTTGTCAGGAGCCGTGATAACAGCAACAATATTAAATCCCGCTTTGACGAGTGCATCCAGTGATGGCACGGCAAATTCCGGTGTTCCCATAAATATGATCCGCGGGCTCTCTCGATGAGCAGGTGTTTGATCCTCCATAGTAGTGTTATGTTAAATGTGTTCTGACGTATCAGCTCTCGGTTCCTACATAAACAAAGATTACAGTAACTACATGCAATCATCCAACCAATAAAAAAAGGTAAACCTTAAAAATGTTGACATTTGTTTATTAAATATTTTGTAAATGAGTAGCTATGAAAGGCAGGCAAATTTCATCAAAAATTCCGTAAGCAGCCTGTATCTTTTCCAATTATAGTCATAACTTCGCCCATTCCGGAAAAAACAATTTTCATTGCTGCTCGTTTCCATAAGTTTTTTCATTGAAGCCTCGGTGATGTGAATCTGACTTTCGTAAAAGCTAAGCAATAATCAACTAAAAAAAATCGAAGATGCAACAAGTTAAGTCTGGTGATACCATTAAAGTTCATTATCACGGTCGCCTTACAGATGGTTCTACTTTTGATTCATCTGAAGGAAGAGAGCCACTTGAATTTGAAGTGGGCAGCGGGATGGTGATAAAAGGTTTTGATGATGGTGTGGTAGGTATGGAAATAGGCGATAAAAAAACCTTAAACATACCGGCAGAAGAAGCCTATGGCGGAAAAAATGATGAGATGCTGGTTGAGTTCCCCAGGGAACAGTTTCCGGAAGACATGAAACCTGAAGTAGGAATGAGGTTGAACATGACTAACGGTGACGGACATGTGATACCGGTTGTAATAACCGAAGTAAAGGAGGAATCGGTAATGTTGGATGCAAACCATCCCCTCGCCGGCGAAGCCCTTGTCTTTGAAATTGAACTGGTAGAGATCGCTGGTCGCGCGCCACTGATCATCATGCCTTAGATATCTTGTAATTGTTAATGGTTAATGAAAGACATAGTTTTTCATTAACCATTAATATTTTATAGCAGCCCTCCTCACGCGCTTCTTTGCTGTGGAATTAATGAAAAACTAAAAATGGAAAAGGCCATTGTGGTCTTTGTGCCTTCTTTTTGTGCCTTGTGGTTAAAAAGAGTCCACGCATTCAAAAACCTTATTTTGATAGTCTAAACCCAACATCACTATGTCTTTTTTTATACACCCATCCAAGCAATAAAATAGCTACTATCGAAAGAACGAGGTTAAGCACAGATCCTTCAAACCCGAACGGTCCACCTGTTATCAACGGATGGCCACTAAGCTGTTGTTCCAAAACGCTTCCTAACTCCACGCCGCTCACTTTATAACCTAATACGGGCCCCTGGTAAAAATTCCACATAAAATGAAAAAGGATGCCAAACCAAAGGTTTCTGGTGTAGATATAATTGATCCCTAACAGCAAGCCGGCAACGAAAATATTCAAAGCTGCCATCACCGTGATGCCGGGGTTGTTTAGATGTAGCACTGCAAACAACAGGGCGGAGATGGCGAGGGCAAGCCATTTATTTGTGCTGGCCATCAGGTTGTTCAAAATATAACCCCTGAATACCAGCTCTTCGGAAAATGAAACAAGCAGCATAAGCACCACGCCGGTGGAGATCTGGAACCCATTAAAATGAATATCTGTCCACTGGAGGTTTCTAAGGGCAACAAGCGTTAATGTGCCGACGCCTAATATTATTATAGCAGTAACCAGCCCGGCGGCACCATGTACCAGGTTACCCCTGGTTTCTAATCCCAGGCTGAGGACCGTTTGCTTGTCAAGAAATGTGCGGAAGCAAAATACAGTTAACCATGCTGTGAAAAAGGATAAACAAAGCTGCACCCATAATCTAAAATCAACGCCAGATTGAGAAACTTCCGCGGCTGATTTGTCATTGCCTAATTTGATTAACAGCGAGTCTGCCACGATGTTCGCCAATATTGCTACTGCCAAAAAGCAAATAGTAAACAATAAAACCCGCAGCCAGCCATGTTTTATAAGCAGTTTTTCGTTCGTCATACTGTAAATGTAAAAGCAGTTTTGGAAAGTTGGTAAAGTTTACAAAAGTTTGTAGAACAAACGGATGGTATGGTCAACCTTAGATGTATATTGGCAATGGTGATCAGTTCAAATCTTAGCTATGTTTCAAGGTTATAATTTTACGGTAACAGAAAGGTTTATGCGATATGTGCAGGTAGATACGCAAGCTGACCCCCAGTCACATTCTCACCCTTCAACAGCAAAACAGCTTGATCTCTCCAGCATGCTTGCTGCCGAGTTAAGGGATATGGGACTTGAAGATGCGCATGCCGACGAGTACGGATACGTTTATGCAACCATACCCTCGAATACGGGTAAAGAAGTGCCGGTGATATGCTTTTGCAGTCATGTGGATACCGCCCCGGACTGCAGTGGTACAAACGTAAAACCTATACTACACAAGGACTACGACGGATCGGACATCATACTGCCGGATAATAAGCTGAAAGTGCTTAGAGCAAGTGAATACCCCTATCTCAAAGAACATATCGGATATGACGTCATCACTGCAAGTGGTAATACCTTGCTTGGCGCAGATGATAAATCAGGGGTAGCCATTATTATGGACCTGGCGAATTATCTACTTACCAACCCTTCCTTAAAACACGGAATCATAAAGATATTGTTTACTCCAGACGAAGAGGTAGGCCGCGGAACCGCAAATCTCGACCTGGAGAAACTTGGTGCCGATTTTGGCTATACTATAGACGGTGGCGAAGCCGGCAGCCTCGAAGATGAAACTTTCAGCGCAGACGCAGTTACCATCACCATTCATGGAGTAATATCTCATCCTGGTTACGCCAAAGGAAAATTGGTAAATGCGTTGAAAGTCGCCGCAGACGTTTTAGAAGCGTTGCCCAAGGATAATCTTTCGCCGGAAACAACAGAAGGGCGGCAGGGATTTATACATCCCGTCCGCATGGAAGGCATCGCCGAGAAAGCATCTATTGATTTTATTATACGATCATTTGATGAAAAGAAACTGTACGAATATGAGCGGATCCTGGAAGGCCTTGCCGGCCAGGTAATGCAGCAACACCCGCTGGCCTCCATGGAATTTACCGTGCAGGAACAATACCGTAATATGAAACAAGTGCTGGATAACCACCCGCAAGTGGTAACATATGCTGAGGAAGCCATCAGGCGCGCAGGACTAACAGTAAAAAAGGAAAGCATTCGGGGTGGCACAGATGGCAGCCGCCTCAGTTATATGGGACTTCCTTGTCCCAATATCTTCACTGGCATGCAGGCCATCCATTCCGTGCTGGAATGGATAGGTGTAAAAGATATGCGAAAGTCAGTAGAAACGCTGGCGCACCTTTCCCTGATCTGGGAAGAAAAGAGCTAGTGAACCCAGTGTACTATACTGTTGCTACTGGTTTTATGTAAACGCTCACTTATCGAAGTTTGCATTTGTAATACCTTTGTGTTATATGAAAAATATTTTTTTGCTTCCGGCCAAAGGGCTCAAACTCCATTCTTTTCACTTGCATCATGTTACGGGCGACACTGATCATAAGCAATTTCTTAGGGCTTACGCAAGCTTATGAAATACCTTTTCATAAGCTGGTTTGTAATTTTTCACATCAATGCTACTTCTCAAAACCTGCTGGCCAACGGCGATTTTGAAGAAGAGAACATCTGCACCGAGTTTACTCAAAATTGTGCACCCGAAGGCTGGATCGGCAATGCGTTTGCTGTGAATTATTATTTTGATACCAAAGACTGGGCAGCTTCTGGCAGTCATTTTGTTGGCTTTATTGCAGGAAGTAAACAACTTGGTGGCAGGCGCTCCTTTATACGCAGCCGGTTATTATGTAGCATGCGAAAAGGAAATCGCTACCGCCTTGAAGTGTATGCCCGCTCCAGGCATGATGTTTTTGACAGCATTGGTGTTTATTTTTCACCTACTGATTTCCTGTTTGAAAAAAGATCGTTTAGCCAACTGCAGCCGTCGTTAGTGTACAGGGATACAAATTCTGTAACCAATCCATGGAAACAGCCATGGAAGAAGATTTCTTTTGATTATGTCGCAACGGGGGAAGAGATTTTTATTACGATCGGCAGCTTTAAGAAACAGGAAAGCAAGTATTTACTTCCACCGGAATACAAAGGTTATTATTACTTGTTTCTCGATGAGATAAGTCTTGTGCCTGCAGACAAACATGAACTGCCTTGCGCAAACTCCGACAGTATGAAAACAATTATTTATGCAGAGAACGAACGGCATTCTATCCTGGAAAGAAAAGTCTTTTTGAATAGAAAGAATGTTCCTATCGAGCCAAAATCACCGTTAACACTGTTGCAGCAAATTGATACGCTTATCATTCCTGATATATTATTTGCTACTGCAAGTGCCGCCCTCCGTGAAAGCAGTAATCGCATACTCGATAGCTTTTGTGTGGCGATTGGCTCCAGGTCAATTGATTCACTGATAATTGAAGGCCACACGGATAGTATCGGTACGCTTGCTTATAACAATAAGCTTTCGGCAGACAGGGCCAATACAGTGAGAGCCTATATCAGTGGCAAAACACCCGTACACGAAAGTTTCATCAGGTCTCACTATTACGGCTACCTGCGGCCTGTTACAACTAACCAAACTAGCGCAGGTCGTCAGCGGAACAGGCGCGTTGAAATCTACCTGTACACACATGAATGATGGTTCATTAATTATTATTGGCTAAGGATTAAGGGCTACTTGCCAAAGCTTGTGCACCTACCTTAACCATTCACCACTACCAGTAACCACTAACCATTTATCAATGACAATTAACCTCAACAATTAATAATTAACCATTAACTTCAACAGCTAAATATTTTTTTATGCCTGATTTGTTTTCCTATTGGTGGATTTTGATTCTTTTGTTCATCGTTTTCAGCGGGTTGGTAACGGTGAACCAGGGCACTATTGCTGTTGTTACGATGTTCGGTAAGTATCAGCGCATACTCCGTCCCGGTTTAAACTTTAAGATTCCTCTTATAGAACAGATTTATAAAAAGATATCCATTCAAAATCGCTCTGTTGAGCTCGAGTTTCAGGCCATCACAGTTGACCAGGCGAACGTATACTTCAAAAGCATGTTGTTGTTCGCCGTACAAAATGCTGAAGAGGAAACCATTAAAAAAGTGGCTTTCAAATTCATCAGCGAAAAAGACCTGATGCAAACACTTGTAAGAACAGTGGAAGGTTCCATACGTGCTTTTGTGGCCTCAAAAAAGCAAGCCGAAATTCTTACACTCCGCAAAGAAATTGTTGAATATGTTAAAGAACAGATTGATGCTGCCCTGGAAGATTGGGGATATCATCTGCTGGATCTCCAGATCAACGATATAACTTTTGACAAGGCAATCATTGAAAGTATGAGTAGGGTAGTTGCGAGTAATAACCTGAAAGCTGCCGCTGAAAACGAGGGTCAGGCTCTGTTGATCACGAAAACAAAATCCGCGGAAGCCGAGGGTAATTCGATAAAGATCGCCGCAATGGCAGAACGTGAAGCTGCCATGCTACGCGGTCAGGGTGTGGCCCTGTTCCGGGAAGAGGTGGCCAAAGGTATGAGCCAGGCTGCCGAACAAATGAAACAGGCAAACCTTGATACCAATGTGATACTTTTTAGTATGTGGACGGAAGCTGTCAAAAACTTCGCTGAATATGGGAAAGGCAACGTGATCTTCCTTGATGGCAGCACCGAGGGGATGACGAAAACAATGAACCAGATAATGGCAATGATGCAGTTGAAACAGCAAAACCAGTAATAGTGGCCGCTGTATATTTTTCAAAGCCGCGCAGTTGCGCGGCTTTTTCTTTACAAAATGTTAATTGAAATTACTTATTGACGTTAGGAAAATAATACACATTAAATTCACGTTAGCGCAGAAATGAAAGAGTTTACTATTTTAGCATCAGGTTAGGAGTGTTGCCCACCTGGCAATTACTTTATTTCCGCAGAATTTTACGTCATAATTTTGTCTTTAAACTTTAGTCTGGATGCATTTATTTCTTCTTCAAATTACCGACACCGCAAAAAGAATAACAGATAGTACTGCTGCCGCTATGAATACGATCAGCGGCGACGCCCATATGAACATATTTGATCTGTTGTACAACGGCGGAGTTTTGATGATACCGCTGGCATTTTTGTTAGTGCTTGCTATTTTCTTTTTCTTTGAACGCTACCTTGCCATTAAAAATGCGAGCAGGATGGATCCCAACTTTATGAACATCATCAGGGATCATGTAACAACCAGCAATATAACCGCTGCCCGCTCTCTGGCAAAAAACACAAATAACGCCGTTGCGAAAATTATTGATAAAGGCCTTCAACGCATAGGCAAGCCTATTGACGCTATTGAAAAAAGTATGGAGAATGTTGGCAGATTGGAGGTGTACAAGATGGAAAGGAACCTGTCTGTATTGTCTCTTGTGTATGGTATCGCGCCTATGTTTGGTTTCCTAGGCACCATCTTCGGCATGCTGCAGTTATTCTACAACATCAATGCAACCGGTGAATTTACACCCGCCGCAATTGCAGGAGGGATATATACCAAAATGATAACTTCTGCCGCAGGCCTGATCATTGGCCTGCTTGCTTACGTTGCATATACTTTTTTAAATTCCCAGATCACGAAAACGGTCAATAAAATGGAAGTGGCAAGTGCAGAATTTATCGATATTCTTATGGAGCCAACCAGGTGATTTTCATGATTAATTATTTAACAGATCAACTACCTTCCACATGAACCTGAGGTCAAGATTTAAATCACACCCTGAACTGCATGCAGGCGCATTAAATGATATCCTTTTCATTTTACTGTTCTTTTTCCTTATAGTTTCTACCCTGGCAAATCCCAACGTTGTTAAACTTTCCCAGCCAAAATCGAAAAGTGATACCAAAGCCAAACAAACAGTAGTAGTCTCTATCGATAGCAGGAACCAGTTTTTTGTTGGCACGTCGCCTGTTACACTTGACGAATTAAAACTTAAACTTCAACCAATACTGGCGAAGGAAACTGACCAGCCAACCGTGGTGATAAATGCGGATAAAAAAGTGCCCGTAGAAAATATTGTAAACGTAATGCGTGTGGCCCGCGAACTCGGCGCAAGAACGGTGCTCGCGGTTGATAAAAGTGGTGTGAAATAGAATAATTATTTCGTCTTTGCATTTAGGCTCCATAAAAAATTAAAGGCAAAAATGCCCTGCACAGCTCCTAGGCCGAGCAGCAGGATAGTAAGAATGGAATTGTTCTTCTGGAATCTCAGCACATCATAAAAATCGAGGTTACTGTACCAGATATATAACTGGCCGCTCGATATATGAAAGATGACAATTAATACACAAACCAGCATTGTCAAAAAGATATGAAGGTTAACCAACCTTTCAGAAAAAAGCCGCATCAGGGCATACCGGTAAAAAATCCAGTATACAAACGTTAATCCCGCCAGTAACCAATAAAGTGATTTTAATCTGATCACATAAAACGTATCAAATATGCGGATGTCAAAAGTTTGCTTCACCAGGAAATACGAACCTATCACAAGCAGTGCTGCAGTTAACAAAAGTGATTTGTAAAAGGGGTTTATTATTTTAACGGGCTTGATGATGGACAATGTTTAATCGGGTAATAAGTCGTTTGATAAACGTGATGCTTTACCGGCGGCTAATGTACACAAAAGAATTGTAATATTATTGGTCAGCGCCTGCGGGCTTATTTGTATTGATGTGAACTGGCTCGCACCATTCGTTCTCTTCCCTGCAGGTCTTTCCTGACCTCTACGTTTGAAAATCCATTAAGCATAAATAAACATTTAACGTCTGTGGCTAGCTGCTCGTGCGTTTCAACAAAGATTGATCCATTGTCAGCCAGGTGCGTTTTGGCAAAAGCTGCGATGGCCTGGTAGAAAATAAACGGTTCCTCGTCCGCCACGAACAATGCTAACGGCGGTTCATATAATAATACATTGGGGTGCATCTCTTGTTTGTCTTTCATCGGTATATAAGGAGGATTACTTATAATTATATCCGATTGAGGCAGATGAGAACTGACGGCAGGATTTAGAAAGTCGCATTGAATAAATTGTATGTCTGTCTCCATGTTACGCGCATTTTTAACAGCGATACTCAGTGCCTTTTCGCTGATATCACATGCATAGACGTCTGCAAGAGGCAACTTCTTTTTTAAACCTATCGCAATACAGCCACTACCGGTTCCTACATCAAGAATTTTAGTACCTGTTCCTTTGGATCGTTTTTCTTGCCGCACCCATTCAATGAGTTCCTCCGTTTCGGGTCTGGGGATCAGTACATTTTCATCTACATAAAATTTCATTCCGTAAAACCAGGCTTCATTCAAAACATATTGAACAGGTTGATGCGCCAGCAATGCCACTGTAAATTCTTCCAATAGCTCCAGTTTCGCAGGCGATAGAACCAGCTCCTTATTCATAACGCGGTCGATCCTTTTCCACTCCGTAATATTTTCCATTACAAGGTCCGCGATATTGGCCGCTTCTCTTTCTTCATAGAGATGGTAAAGCTGAAATAGCAATTGTTTGCTTGCCTGTTGTAAGGTCATAGTGCAAACTTACAGGAATAAATATGCTATTTTTGACGCTTTCTTTAATGTATCAGCCTCTTTGCCGCTATCCCAATATTCTTAAAATGAATAATGACGATTTTTTTATGCAACGTTGTATTGAGCTGGCATCCCTGGCTGCCGGTAACGTGGCGCCTAACCCGATGGTAGGTTCCGTACTTGTTCATAAGGGCCGGGTCATTGGGGAAGGATATCATAAGTTGTACGGCCAGGCACATGCTGAGGTTAACTGCATTCGCGATGCCGGGCGTCGCTTTGATGCCGGCGATCATCCTGGTTATAACAGCGTTGAAACCCTGCTGCAGGAAAGCACAATGTATGTTTCCCTGGAACCATGTGCACATTTTGGAAAGACTCCTCCCTGTGCTGATCTCATAATCGAAAAAAAGATCCCTGATGTTGTGGTCGGCTGCCGTGATCCTTTTGAGGCCGTAAACGGCAAAGGGATTGAAAAGCTTATCGGCGCCGGTATTATTGTTCGAACCGGTATCCTCGAAGAAAAGTGCAAACTCCTCAATAAGCGTTTCTTTACTTTTCATGCAAAAAAACGCCCTTATATAATACTCAAATGGGCCCAAAGCGCCGACAGCAAAATAGCCGGCATTGACAGTTCAAGAATTTTAATAAGCAACGAATTCACAAACCGCCTGGTACATAAATGGAGAAGTGAAGAGGCCTCCATACTGGTAGGAACAAACACCGCATTGGCGGATAACCCTTCATTGACAAATCGTTTATGGTCTGGAAAAAATCCAATCCGGTTGTTGGTAGATATAAACCTGCGCCTGCCAGGTCATTTAGCACTATTTGACAAAACAGTAAAAACAATCGTTTTTAATATTCACAAACAGGAAGAGACTGGCAACCTGGTTTATTATAAAATAGAAAAAGATCTGCCACTTGCATCTCAGATATGTGATGCCTTGTGCCAACTTAATATTCAAAGTGTGATGGTAGAGGGCGGGGCCGTTTTGCTGCAATCATTTTTGAATGAAAATTTATGGGATGAGGCCAGGATGATTACCAACGAAACACTGCTAATTGGCGCCGGAATTGCAGCACCCTTAATTGCGGGTGCAAGTCTGGAACACAGCAGTAAAATAGTTACGGATACCATCAGTGTTTGGAAGAATAAAGATTATTAAAGTTCTAATTGGCGAAGATTCAACATGGAACAACAGTTTTACAACACTATCGAAACAACTGCGTCTACGGAATATAAAGATCGCGGCAGTACTTTTATTGCCTTCGCTTTTCCAATAATGACGGTAGAAGATTTTAAAAAAAAGTTGAATGAATTAAAGAAGGAGCATCCTAAAGCAACGCATCACTGTTTTGCTTACCGCATAGGCACCGACGGTAATGCCTTCAGGGTTAGTGATGCAGGAGAGCCCTCGGGCACCGCTGGTAAGCCTATATTGGGGCAGTTAGATAGCAGGCAACTAACCAATATTGTTGTTGTTGTTGTAAGGTATTTTGGAGGCACACTTTTGGGCGTACCTGGCCTGATCAATGCCTATAGGTCTGCCGCGGCCCTGGTTTTGCAGGTTACACCTATTGTAAAAAAAACGGTAGATGTATTATATCAACTGCAATTCAATTATACCCAAATGAACGAGGTAATGATGATTGCGAAGCAATGTAACTGCACGGTAACGGACAAGGAAATGCAGTTATTCTGCATCCTTAAAATTGCCATCCCCTCCAACAGGAAGGAAGAAGTGCTTTACCGCCTTCGCGAGATCACGGGCCTTGAAATGAACCAGCTATAGCAATCAAACTTTCCCATTAACTTTAATATTAAACTCAAAATTAAAATGGCATATATACCTAATTCCGGGAGATACCAGGCGATGGAATACCGCAGGTGCGGCAAAAGCGGACTGAAATTACCAGCGCTCTCGTTGGGCTTGTGGCATAATTTCGGAGATGTAGATGTACTCGAAAACTCCCGTGCAATCCTTCATCTTGCTTTTGATAGTGGGGTAACACATTTTGATCTTGCCAATAACTACGGCCCTCCTCCGGGTTCTGCCGAAGAAAATTTCGGCCGTATTTATAAACAGGATTTCAAAAGCTACCGCGATGAACTGATCATCAGCAGTAAGGCAGGATATTATATGTGGGAAGGACCATACGGTGAGTGGGGCTCCAAGAAATACCTGGTCTCAAGTCTTGACCAGAGCCTGAAAAGAATGAAGCTGGAATATGTGGATATCTTTTACTCGCATCGTCCTGATCCCGACACGCCTTTGGAAGAAACGATGTCAGCACTGGACCTGATCGTACGACAGGGCAAGGCGTTATATGCGGGTATCTCAAATTACAAACCCGCGGAAGCAGCGAAAGCCATAAAAATACTGAAAGAACTGGGTACACCCTGCCTGATCCATCAACCAAAATATTCCATGTTTGAGCGTTGGGTGGAGGATGGTCTTATGGACCTGCTGGGCGCCGAAGGCGTGGGTTGTATACCATTCTCACCACTGGCTCAGGGACTGCTGACAGATAAATACCTGAAAGGCATTCCCTCCGACTCCAGGGTTACCAAGCCGCACGGCTTTTTAAAAGAAAATCAACTTACTCCGGAAACATTGTCTACAATCAACAGCCTTAATTCCCTGGCCCTGGAAAGAGGTCAGACGCTTGCACAGATGGCGCTTGCCTGGCTGCTCAAAGATGATCGTGTTACCAGCGTTTTGATAGGCGCCAGCAAACCCGAGCAACTTGCCGATTCTCTTAAATGCATGGAGAATATAAAATTTAGTTCCGAAGAATTAAGCCGGATAGAGAGTATTCTAGCGCAACAACCGCATGGATAAGCAAGTATCCGGCGTTAGACTATAGATGTAATGCTTTTTAATAAATTAGGAAGAGGTGGTTGTCTGCCTTTTGCAGCATCCAGTTATGATCCTGTCTGGGTGCATCGCTCCCGTAAGAACAGAGGGGGAAAAACACAAAAGAGTTCCTCTGTTCCAGCGGAACGGCCAATAATAAAATAGCTCATATACCCTAATTGACAACTTGCTCGGCATTGAACGTTACATTCGGTTGTTCCGCTGGACCAAAACGTTTTGTGTATTTATTTTTATTTTTTCTACCCACCTGTCGTTCCTGCCGGAACGGATGATGCACCATTAATTATGCTACGTTCCGGCAGGAACGATAAATGTACCATTGAGATCTGTTATTCTAACCAAGGGTACGCCTCTACTTGCCTGAATTTGGTAACATGCTGCTAAGAACCCGTCTTGATGTCAAGTTCCGGAGGAACATAAGGTGGGTAGAAGAAAACACAAAAAAGCGTCACCGTTTCAGCGGAACGGAAGAAGGTAAAAGAGCTCGCCATACCCTAATTGGCGAATTGGCCCGAACCAAAACGTTTTGTGTATTTATTTTAATTGTTCAATCCCACCTGTCGGGGCTGACTAAAAAGCGTTCAATCTAAAAATATTTCGCATTTTAAAGCCCAACAATTCGGGGTCAACCGATTTAATAAATTCGG
>JBBPYM010000279.1:0-7624 GCA_038199905.1 Chitinophagales bacterium
ACCGTTGGCAATTTCAAAACATCCACAACGGCTTGCTTCAACGCGTCTCCACCTAAGGGTTTCCGTTTTGATCTTTGTGTTTTGGAAAGCTGGCTTGATATGGAAAAGACAGTATTGACGCCTACATTTGCCTGTCCCACCTGACCTTTTGGTGTGCACCAGAGATCTTCATCCTTTTCCATCGTTAAAGACGGCTCAGTATGATTCTTGCCGTTTTTCGTTACCTTATTAAAGAATCCATACATCGCCTCCCGGTTAGGCTGAGAGTACCCATGATATCCATCGCCAATAAAAAGTTGTATGTTTTCTTCCGCGCCTAATAGTTTATATAATTTCTTCAGCCGCACGTAAGATTCTTCAACACCACGTACATCAAAAAAGTCTTTTTCCTGGCTTAAGAGAATCACAGGCTTTGGTGCCATTGCCGCAATAAAATCGGAATGATCAAGGCCATAACCAATAACCTTTGGCGGACATTGTTCTGTATCCGCAGGATTTTCGTTCTCAAGATTGCGCCTGAATGTGATAATAAAGCAGCCTGGAGCTGCCATTGTGATGCGGGGATCAACGGCGGAAATCCAGGCTGCCTGAGTGCCACCTCCAGAGTTTCCTGTAACACCGATATTTTCAGGATCAACTTCCTTACGGGTAAGCAAATAATCCACCGCACGAATACCATCCCATGTAAACCAGGAACTCAACGATTCGCCAGTTAAAAAAAGTTGATTACCTGAGTAAAGGTGTTCCCTTACTCCTGCCTTATGCTTCGATGTGAGATCTTTAGAAAGATACTGTAGTCGCTCTCCCTGGCCAATTGGGTCAAAAATCAACACTACGTATCCTTTTCGGGCCAGGCCCTGTGCAAAGGATTGATAACTTTCCGCACTCTTACCTGTATCACCATGCCCACACACACCGACAACCGCTGGCAACGGAAAGCTCTTTGCTTTAGGAATGTAAAGATTCGCAGTGACAGGAAAGTTTGGGCGACTATCGAAAATTACGTTTTCAATTGTATAAGCATCTCTTTCCAAAATCTTTGTAACTCTGGGATTTAAAGGCGTTTTTTGTGGCCATGGGCCAAAGGCTTCATTAATCTTCGACCGCACATCACGTACATAGGCTTCAGCATCTCTCTTTGTTTTGAGGGCAGCACGTCGTGCTTCCCCTTCTTGTTCCGTTTTTCTTATACTGTCAACATAGTACTCCTGCACCATTCTTGGAAAACGATTAAGTGGCACCAATTCGGAAGGTGAGCCGGGGCTGGCCACCGGTGCATTTCCTGCCCCTTTTACAGGTTGCAAAGCGGCACCCTCAGTAATGCCAGTTCCTAAAATTCCAAAGCCCGCTAAACTTGTAAGTTTTAAAAAATCCCTGCGTTTGTTTTTCATAATATTAATAGTGAACAGTAATAAATAGGTCCAAAAATCTTAATTCAGCTTTATTTCTATCATATTTTAAATGGCTAATTGAGGCACTGCAAAGGCCGCTTCTCCGTTGCGTTGATCAAATGTAATTCTTTCCGTACTTATGTCATCAGGTGTGCGGACTGTTTCTACTTCACTTTTTTACTGGAAGAATTAGGCCACGGCTAATAAGCTTTTCTTCTGCGCATAATCCTTCTTCAGAAAGAGATTCTTAATGCCTGACTGTATTCGTGTTGTACTCAATGATTTTTATAGGCTGTGCAGAGTCTACTACAACCCACTGTGGTAGCTCCTTATCAAGTGTGAGTGTGCACGTGCCATTAAATTTATGGATGTTTATTTTCCAAAAGCCTTCCATACCATCCTGTTCTGTAACCCCCAGTCGTGATGCATTAATCAACTTATTGTTTAACTCGCCAACTAAGCGACCATCCGGAGATATCAGTTCTGCCATAGCTCCCCGGGTATTTAAGGTGAGGCTAAACCTTTTATTTTTTGCAGGAACATAAAAATACAGGGGCAAAACTTCAGATTGCATCGAACCGACAAGCAATCGTAAACCGCCATCCGATGTATTTGATTTATAGGCAGCGGAAGCTCCCTTTATATCCAGTTCAAATAATGCATCGCGGCTTGGAATATTAAGCATATAGGATTTACCTCCCTGCCCATTAAATGATATTTTCCGCCCCTCTGCCATGGCGCCTGCCTGATTTTATTTCCTTCCTCGTTATAAAGAGCATAATGTACGAACTCTGCCTTGCCATTCCATTTCCTTTCATCAACAAGCACTTCGCCTGTTTTTGGCACATACAGCAAAATACTTGTTTCTCCCCTGGCTGGGATGCTTTAATTTATTTTTTTACCTGCATTTGCAAGGGGAGCTTCCATGCTTACTGTGTACGAAGCAGCCATTACCTTTCTTCCAGATTGAGGTATGATCGAAAACTTGTTTTCGTAAATGAGTTTATCAATTTGGGCATCGCTTAAGGTAAGTGATGATTTGTAATTGGCAGGCAGTACACCCACGGTGCGTAAGTTCCACTGCATCAGTGAAAATATCTCTCCAAACAGATCCAGCCGTTGCTGCTGTTTGGATTCTTTCGGCACGACCAAAGCCTGTAGGTAATACGCCTCCATGGCCGTGTAGTTTGCGCCATAGATTTCTTTGAAGTGATCTTGCGTCATATTATAATTAGCCTTAGGATGCGCTATATAAAATTTTCGGTAAGCACTGTCAAGCAAAACATACATTTTTTCCATGTAAGAGGCCGCTTGTGAACCGAAGGCTTTTTTATAATAATCTTGAAGGATGATGGTCGCGTTTTGACCATGCTTCCACTCCAGCTTTGCAGTTGCGAAATTGCCTGCACCTGCGTTGAGCCAATTTCTTCCGCCAGAAAAATAAGCGCCCTTGAATCCATATTTTTTTACCCGGTCGAACGTATAATTTAAAATATAGGGAGCCGGGGGGAGAATGGTACCATAAAGTTGTACAAGTGTTGTAGGAAGATCATAATAGTAAACGTCAAAGCCATCTTTTTTAGCGCTTTCCCCCCATGTCTGCATCAGCTTGTCCCAATCCTGCTGCGTAGTAGGGCGATAAAGCTGGTAACCGTAGCTATTTGAAGTAGCAACTACTAATGCAAGATTTGGCTCCAGCTTTGGAATTCCTCCTTCTGGGGGATACAGATAACTCGAGTAGATGTATCCTCCCAGCTTATTTGCTGGAAATTCTCTGCGTACTATTTGGGCTACGTCATTATAAAATTTGAGCACAAGTTTTGTTCTTGAAAGCTCACCAAACGGATCTTTTTCCAACAAGGCCTTAGCTGCTGCACTTTCGCTCCATCCTCCAGCATCTGAAGGAGAAAGAGAATACCATTTGAGATTAGGATTTTTACGAAACGTATCTATAATTACATCAGCATAAGCTTGTACAAGACCCTGGTTGGTTGTTTCAAACTTGTAACGACCTGCAGGTGCCAATGGTTTACCATCTATTTCGGCAAACCATTCAGGGTGTTTTTCAAAAGGGGAAGGAGGTATCGTTTCTGCCCATGCATGAGAGTGTTTCACTGCAGCTACCCGCCCTAGTTTCATTCTTCGGGTCCATTCCTCCAGTAGTGGCTCCTGTCCATTTCCCATAGGCACCACCCGATAGTTTAATGGTGATGTTTCGATACGGTTCAAAGAAGACGGAATAGAAACAAGAGAATGTTTTTTATACTCTTCCCCCGGTTCTCCCGGCATCAGCCACGTTACCCCAAGGTAATCTTCTATGAAAGTATAAACCCCATTGGCAGTACCATTGCTTAGACCACCCAAGGCTTTTACCTCGCCATCTTTTGTATCGGGACCAAGGATATATAGATTGCTGCCCTTTGTAGTTATAAGAAATCCGTCATTTGATACCGAGGAAGCAGTAAGCCCCTGGGCCTTTGCTGCTGAAGTATTACCGAGACTAATAAAAGGTGTGGCAGGAACTATAGCGGTGGTAATGATGGCAGGGGCAAATCCGGCAACCTTGTTAAAATAATTTTTCAATTCATCTGCAGCTTTTTGAACAGAGGATGGCGCGGCTGGATCAATAAAAATGGAATAGGTTGTTTTATTGTTATTGCCTATTATCAGTTTTGATTGCCCCATGGCTGTGTTTGCTACCAGGCAAACAAACAGGGATGCAATTAAAAGTTTACTGCTAAGGAACTTTTCAATCACCAGGCTCTTACCCAATATCTCTGTGCAACTTTTATACATACCATAAAATTCATTCTAGACAATGAAAAGATATTACCATGGCAATATCCATCTGTCATTACAACTTTACAATTCACATTTGGTTAATACCCGTAGTCTTGTGTCATATTTGGGTTCCCATCCAATGCACCTTGAGGAATGGGAAACAATTCGCTTTTGTTAGGCTTAAAATCTCTTCCAAGGTTAAGGTCATAATTACTATATTGAGGGGTGGGTGCAATATCAGAAAGGCATCTGATGGCCAGGTATCCGGCTGGAGGATTACCTGCGGGTGTAGGCTTATAAAACGAGTTAGCGTACTTAGGTTCTGTTTCACCGGTTTTATACCAGATATTTCTTGGGAGGTTATTATAAGGAGCTACGTTATTACGCATTTTTGTCAACTCCGCGCTCGTGTTTTCAAGCGTTAAACCCAATATATTCCATCTTATTAAATCGAGTTTACGAACTCCCTCACCACCCAATTCAAACCGACGCTCATCTACTATTGCCTGAAAAAAGGTTTCTTTTGTGCCGGGGGTAACCCCGATTTTTGTTTCATTGCCTTTAAATCATCTTTTTCTTACTTCTTCAAAAGCCGTTTTTGTTTCGGGGGTGGGGCCGTTCTTCAATTCGTCTTCTGCTTCTGCAAAAAGTAACATAACGTCTGATAAGCGAAGCAGGTACCAGTTTACTCCCTGCTATGCATTCGTTGTTGTAGGATACGGGTCTTTCCAGAAAATGGTGGTTTTTCCATACTCTCTGAAGAAGAGACAGAGATGGTACAAACTACTAACACCAATTTTATGTTTAGTAGAAACTTAAGATAGCCTACCAGATGTTAATTACAAGAGTTCGTCAGCAAAACAAACCCGGTCAATCATTTCATTTAATCTTGCTTCCTAAAACAAGTTTACATGATTTAAATCAGAGAAAGCTTAATAAGCCTTCATTATATTAACGGAAGTGTTACCGATAATCTCCAGCCTTACATTCAGGGCGCTTTTCTCTTAAAAAAAAACCGCTTTCTGTTACAAGACCTGTTTTGAAATTCCGTCCTGTTCATTCCATTATATTGGCAGTACTGGCAATCCCCATGATGCTCTCTATTGCATTTAACCCAAAGAACCATTTAAAAGCTTACTTTATCAATGGTGAGGCCCAGGGCAAAGCTTACCAAATAACCTATTTTTGCACGTTTAGTACCGCAACGGCGGGTTTTAACAGGTTTGTTATTAATCAATGATCATTAAACACACTTAACGTTTATATGAAAAAATACATGTCTGCCAAAGCCGTGCTTTTACTAGTTTGCTTTACGTTCTTATGCTTTAAACCCCTCCAGGAAAAGACAACTATTTATTCCATTGGCGATTCTACAATGAGCAACTACCCCATAGAAGATGGTTATCCCTTGCGTGGATGGATGATGATGATAGCGCCAATGTTCAAGGAAGGCGTGGCAATTAATAATGCAGCAAGCAGCGGCAGAAGCTCCAAAAGTTTTAGGGATGAAGGACGCTGGAAAAAAGTTATCGACCAGGTAAAAAAGGGCGATTATGTGTTTATACAATTTGGTCATAACGATGCTAAGACTGATACTGCCCGGCATACAGATGCGCCTACAACATTTCGACAAAACCTGCTAGACTATGTTCTACAAACAAAGGCGAAAGGAGCTCAACCTGTATTATTTACTTCTATTGTAAGAAGAAAGTTTGATAGAAATGGCATGCTGCAAGACACACATGGTGAGTATGTAACTGTTGTGCGAAAGCTGGCCGCGGAACTAAAGATCCCTCTTGTTGATTTAAATAAAAAATTCGGCGACCTTGTTCAGGCCTTGGGGCCTGAAGAATCAAAAAAGTTGTTTTTATATGTTGAACCTAAACAATTTGAGAGAGCGCCTGATGGCAAAAAGGATGATACTCATTTGTGTGTGTATGGAGCAACAAAAGTAGCGGCGCTTGCTATTGAAGGCTTAAAAGAAACAGGCCTGCCCTTGGCAAAATTCATACGGTGACCCAGTTGTTCAAAAGAAATAAAACATCTCCTGCAAAAGGTTGTTTCCAATCATTATAAATCTGCTCATACCGGAGCATGAGGGATTGCAGTTTTTTTTTTTACCTTATCGCATCAATTTCTATTGCTGGACTCCCTGATAATTAATTTTCCCGGCAGTACTTTGTCTTCTGGTATAAAGTTTTTCTTATTGATATGCTTTAATAAAAGTTCACAACTTTCTTTGCCAATATCAAAGGCAGGTTCGGCAATGGTTGTAAGAGATGGTGATATAATAGAAGAAACAGGATCATTCGTAAAGCCAACAACGCCCATTTCCTTGCCTATCAAAATGTTCCTGGATTTAAGTGCAAGCATTGCCCCTATTGCCTTACGATCATTTACGGCAAAAATGGCATCGGGCCTTTCAGTGCAATTTAAAAGCCTCAATGTGTCTGCATGCCCTGACTCCTGGGAAAAGCCGGAATAGATAATGTATTCTTCCTTTATTTCTATATGATGCTTCCTGAGAGCTGCCAGGTAACCTTGTAACCTGGTTTCCGTAAAAAGTAATCCTTTTGGACCAGCGATATGTGCTATTTTGCTATAACCATTCGTAATAAGATGTTCAACAGCCTCAAAGGCGCCGTTGAAATCATCCTGCATTACTTTCGATGTTTTGATATTAGTCGGTACACGATCGAAAAAGACCACCGGAATGTCTTCATTTATTACTTCTTCAAAATGATCACATGAATCAGAATCTGAGGAAATAGAAACCAATAACCCATCAAGACTCGAAAAGACCAGGTTTTCAATTATAGCTAGCTCTCGCTCCGGCGAATCGTTTGTAACGAATAAAATTATATTGAAGCCCTTACTATAAGCAACTTCCTGTATCCCTGTGATTACAGTAGAGAAATAATAATTAGTTATAAAGGGAAGTATGACTCCTATATTGTGAGTACTTCGTTTAGCCAACGCCGTTGCATTGTAATTTGGCTTATAGTTCAATTCAGCTGCGGCAACCAATACTTTATCTCTTGTTTCCTGGCTCACATCATAGGTATCCCGCATTGCCCTCGAAACAGTGGAAACGGATATGTTCAACATCCTGGCTATGTCTTTTATTGTGGAATATCTATGCATCAATTAAAATAAGATGTATGACGAAACGACTTTCTAAATGTACTTATGCTAATATAGGTAAAGGATTCGAGACTAGGCGTGTATGGAGTAAATAGCTAAATCTGGGCGGGGAGATTTGATTAGCCGCGAGTTTTTGTACCGCAGAGGAACGCCAAAATTAGACGGAGAGGACCACAGAGAAAATTCATCAAAGGCGTGCACTAAGGACACCATTACCGTTTGGTTATGTTTAAAAAGCACCTTTTTGAATGAGCAACTGATTATTACTATTCACGCTCTCCTTGTGCCCCTTGTGCCTTCTTTGTGTG
>JBBPYM010000280.1:0-4388 GCA_038199905.1 Chitinophagales bacterium
CAGCTTCTTCAGTAGTTGACTTTTTTTAATAGTTATATTTGCTGAATTCAGCTAACTATGAAAAAATGAAGACACTCATTTTATTTTTAATTGTTATTACCGCAGTAACACTGCGGTCCCAATCACAAAATGTAATCCTACCCGATTCTATTTATTCAGGTAAACAGGGAGGATTCCATGTGCAAGGCGTTGTCGTGGATAAAGCAAATGGATATGTTTACTTTTCATTTACCGACAAGCTGATCAAGACGGATACCTCAGGCAAATTGATTGGTAGTGTAACTGGTTTTGTTGGTCATCTCGGCGACCTGGATTTTAATGATGGGAAAATTTACGGTTCATTGGAGTACAAAAATGATGCAATAGGCAAAGGCATAAATAAAAAATTGGGAGTTCAGACCAGCAGTCAACAAGGCATGTATATAGCCATATTTGATGGGTCACGTATTGTGCGCCCAAACATGAATGCAGAAAAAGAAGATTTGTTACTTACGGTTTATATCAAAGAGGCTGTAAATGATTATACAGCAAAGGTAAAAGATGGAGATAAAGAAAGGTCGCACCGTTTTGGCTGTTCAGGAATAGATGGAGTGGCATTTGCTCCCGCAATAGGGAGCTCTAACGCTACTAAAAAGTTTCTTTACGTAGCATATGGCATTTATGGGGATACTGCGAGAAGCGATAATGACCACCAGGTTATCTTGAAATACGACGTTAGTGATTGGGGGAAGTATGCGCAGAAATTATCGCAGGATAAACTGCACCATTCTGGACCGAAAAAGCCTTTGGATAAATATTTCGTTAGAACAGGTAATACCAGTTATGGCATCCAAAACCTGGCATATGATGAATATACGGGAAACTTTTTTGCTGCGGTTTACCGCGGATCGAAAGCTCAGTTTCCTAATTACGAGCTATTTGTAATTGATGGTAAGAAAAAGCCGGTAGAAGGTTATATCCCATCTGGTGATCAGCACGTAAAAGTTAAAAAACTCTTTTTGCTGGAGGCTGGCCTCCGAGATCCCAACTCTGGCACCAGGGGTTGGTTTTTTAAGTGGGGAGCTACCGGCTTGTGCCCTTTAGGCAACGGTTTATTTTATATATCGCATAACAGCAAGGCGGAAGATGGACAACAACAAACCACGATTTATAAATACAAATGGGTGGGTGATGGTCAAAACGCATTTATGTTTGCAAAATAATGCTAAAGCTATAACCTGCATTATAATTTTCCTGCACAAATGATGACACAACGGTGTTGCTGCAAAACGCCACTTAATTACGCCACCCTAGTATGCAGACGTTGTACCAATAAAACAAACGGTGTAACCCAAACAGGTTTTTTCTTTTCTGTAAAAGGCAGCAAACGTGAAACGATTGTTTATTGTGGTGACCGATGGGCTGATTTTGCAGGAAACGGTTTAGGATATATAACCAATGGTTTCCGCTTGCATTTGAGGGTTCGATCCCTTATTTCAATTCATTAAGTTCCTGGAGCCTTAATGAGAAAACAGGTGAATGGAAAGTCGCTGCTGACAATGATTTTGTTAAGAACGGAAGCTTTGAAGCCGATAGAAAATATATTCCCAACCATGTTAAACCTGTGCAGACAGAATTGATAGGTTGGACAAATACAGTTATACAGGGAAACAAGATTAGCCTTGACAGCAACACCTCTCCTGTTTTGAATCATAACAACACCGCTGAGGAAAGAAAAACAGTTATTGGCGGAAAAAGTCTCAACATCAATGACAAGGAGGATTTTAAAAGAAGGGTTTCACAAATTATTACTTCTACTCCGTTTGTAGAGGTAAGTGATGGACTTTACACGCTAACAGCCAAAGTAAAGAATGGCGGTGTATTTTCCAGCCTCCGAATGTATGCTGAAACAAATGGAAGGAGACTATCGTACGAGATAAAAGAAAACACATCGTGGATAACGATCAGCATTGACAAAATTCCTGTTAAGCATGGAAAATTGAAATTGGTTTTATCGCAGAAGGAACCGCGAATGCTTATTGTTTTGTAGATGATGCAACACTGGTGAAAAGGTAATATTGAAGAAGCGCTGGTCAAAACAGTGAAAAAGTTTTCCGGCTTTTCCTTCAAGGACTTATTTTTAGAGCATAAAATAAAGAAATGAAAAGAAATTACATCGGTGCCGTTTTAGTGGCAGTTACAATGTTAACGCTGGCATCCAGTGCTCAACAGAAAAACTATGCTGTACCCCAACAATTCAATTATAAAGTTAACCTAAAAAAAGAGGGCACTAGTGCCGAGAAAATTGCCGCAGTGGATTCCTTACTGCAGTCTTTTGTCGACCAAAAGAAGGTTGCCAATGTTGCCGCCTTCGTTTCCAAAGGCGGCAATGTGGTGTATAAAAAATCATTTGGCTTTAAGGATCTGGAGAAAAGAGTACCTGCTTCCCCGCAAGACTACTACATTTTATTCTCACAAACGAAAGCCATAACTACAGTTGCTTTCATGACACTTGTGGAAAAAGGATTGGTTAAGATCGACGATCCCGTTTCCAAATATTTCCCTGCAATTCCTGATAGAGTAGTTACCACGGTCCACAAGGATGGCACGTATGAAACCCGACCAGTATCTACACCGATGACTTTTGTGCACCTTATGTCGCACTCTTCAGGATTGGCTGCTGGTGCTGTTGGCAATATTATGCGCATCGAATTACAAAGGGCCGATTCCGTGAGGAGAGCTAATGGAGACAGTTCAACCGTAAGAGGGATGGGCCAGCGTACGGGAGGAGGAGGCGGCACAAGGTACCTGAAAGACAATATGATTTCCTTAGCCAAATATCCGCTTGGTTTCGATCCCGGTACAGAATGGAGCTATCATATCAGCACCAACATGCTGGCTTATATGATTGAACTCATCTCCGGCAAAACTCTACGTCAGTATGTGAAAGAAACAGTGCTGGAACCTCTGGGGATGGACAATACCGATTGGTACTACGAACCAGAAGCACTCAGCCGTTTCGTTAAAGCATATAACTATGATAAAGGAACACTGACAGCTGCTTCTAATAATTTCAGCGAAGGAACTGTCAGTAAAATACAAACGTATGCCGAAGGTGCAATAGGACTTAATGGACCGATTGAAGACTATGCCAGGTTTTGCCAGATGTTACTCAACAGAGGAACTTTTAACGGGCACACAATTTTGAAGCCAGAAACGATTGATGTGATGACAAAAGTGAATCGCTTACCCGAAGTAAATTCAGGTGGTAAGGGTTTCCAATTTGGTCTTGGATTTGAATTGTATAATGAGATCAAAAAACCATCCCCTGAAGTTTCCAACACTGCCTTTGCCTGGGGTGGATTGTACGGTACAGAATATATAATTGATCCGGAGAATAACATGTTCGCACTGTTCTACCTGAATATGCCTAAGCGGGAGAAATTGTATCCGTCGTTTCTTAGCAAAGCTTACCAGCTCTTTCTGAAATAACTCCCGGTGTTAATCCGGTAGCCAGGTTGAAAGTTTAAAGAAATGATTTTATGCAAAAATTGAATTTTGATATAAAACCGATGCAAAGGGCAATCAATCTGTAAAAAGATACCACTTTGTCAGAATTTTTCGCTGTTGTACAATTTGTTCTGCATATACAATCATCCAACAGTCATCATCGGAACTGAACACAATTACGCACCCTTAGTTACTACTGTAACGAATACATAACACCAGCATCGAAAGAATCGCCATGACCTTAAAGGCCTATCCCGCCATTGGGTCTTCTCTTCGATAATAGCACATGATCTCTTTCCGGGCCCCGATGCCTGGTAACGTTTGGTGAGTTTCTCTAACACAATAAATCCCATCTGACTTCCATCGTCGCTTTTGGCATACGATTGAATCACCCGTTGGATCGAGTCTGCCAATTCTTTTTGTCAGCTTTGTGATGCACAGAACTTCAACGAACCCCAAAAGCTCAGTCATTCTTCGCTCCATAGAATCCTCAAATTTGGGCGTTTTTCTGTTTCATTCTGCTATTTAGTGTGACATTATCACCTTACCGCCAGGAGGTTGACCTTTCATGCCACTTCTCTTATTGCTGAGTTGTGCAGTTCAGAATTCATTAAAAGAAGTTATTTTCAGCTAAATAAGTTACTACTCACCGCTTGAGGTTAGCACTTTAAGCATTATATTGTTGCTCTAAACTTTGTTTCAATGGAAGAACCACAGGAAATCTCCGCCGAAGAAATACAAAACTTGGTAATACCGCAAAAGTTTGCTGCTCCTTCAACCGTTTCTGAGTTGTTAGAAAAATACTGTAAGGCTGATGATGATATAATTATCATTGACGAGACCGTAAATCATATTGGAAGACACTTACCACAAAGTCCTCAGCGTGATGAAAACAATGA
>JBBPYM010000281.1:0-2570 GCA_038199905.1 Chitinophagales bacterium
ACCACGGAGACACAGCGGCACTGGAGAGACACGGTTTTTAATAATGTTATAAAGGAGTTAAATACACTTACAATGAATTTCGTGTTCTTCGGTGCCTCCCTGCCTCCGTGGTTCAACCATTTTGAACCCGGGAGACACAGGGGGCGCGGGAAAAATTTGTGCTGCTATTCAAAGTCAAACTTTTCATGAGTAATTTATTAGTTCTCACAAAAAGGGCTTCAAATTCTTCACCGATGGTATCTGGCAATAAATAATGTCTCTATCATGTAAAACTTAAATTAAACATAGCAACATGCCATTGTACTATCGTATAAGATTGATTCCGAATCGCCGAAAGATACTTTTTTTGTTGATCCTGGTGACTTTCATTACATCACCTGTATTTTCACAGGCGAAGAAGGCAATTGCTTCATCCTTAAACCGGCCCAAACTTGTTGTAGGCATTGTGGTTGACCAGATGCGCTGGGATTATTTATACCGTTATTATGATCGTTACGGCAACGGTGGTTTTAAAAGGTTATTGAGCGAGGGATTCAGTTGTGAAAATACCTTCATCAATTACCTGCCATCGGCCACGGCGGTTGGTCATACAACAATTTTTACAGGTGCCGTACCGGCAATATCTGGTATAACTGGAAACAACTGGATAGATCAGTTAAGTGGGAAACAGGTGTATTGTACAGACGACTCCACTGTAAAAACAGTGGGAAGTAATTCGCATAATGGCGAGATGTCGCCCCGTAATCTGCTTGTTTCCACCATCACAGATGAATTGCGCCTGGCAACAAACCTGAGTTCGCGGGTAATAGGCGTCTCACTTAAGGACAGGGCCTCCATTTTGCCGGCCGGCCACATGCCTACAGGTTCGTACTGGTTTGATGATGCTTCCGGTAAGTTTATTACGAGCACTTATTACATGACCCAGTTACCTGATTGGGTGAATAAATTCAATGATCAGAACAAACCTGAAAAACTGATTGAAAAAGGATGGAATACGCTTTATCCAATTAAAACATATACGGCAAGTTCGGCTGATGACGTACCCTGGGAAGGAAAGTTTAAAGGTGAAACATCAACATCTTTTCCGCATAATGTTCAAGATATTTATAAAGACAATCATGGTGTAATTCGCAGAACCCCCTTTGGTAATACATTAACGCTTGATTTGGCGACGGCCGCAATAGATGCCTATAAACTAGGTAACGGCCCCAGCACAGATTTCCTGACCATCAACTGCGCATCTACAGATTACGTGGGCCATATGTTTGGGATAAATGCTATTGAGATCGAAGATGTTTATTTGCGACTTGATAAAGACCTGGCAACGTTTTTTGCACTTTTGGATAGGAAAGTTGGAAGTAAAAACTATACAGTTTTCCTGACTGCTGACCATGGTGCTGCCCACGCCGTTGACTTTATCAGCCAATTTAATATTCCATCTCATCCATGGAATGCCGTTCAAATAGCTGCAAACTTAAACCAGGTATTACAAGCCAAATTTGAACTGCCAAATCTTGTTATCTCGGCATTGGACTATAAGGTAAACTTTAACCTCGTGTTGATTGAAAAGATGAAACTGGATTTGGCAATTATCAAAGCCATTGCGACAGATTATATAAGAAGGCAACCGGGTGTATTGTTTGCAGTGGACATGGAGAAAATTAGCGAGGCTTCCATACCTGAACCCATTAAAACCAAATTGATAAACTCTTACAGTTTTAAGCGAGGCGGTTCGATTGCCATAATACCGGAATCCGGTTGGTTCCAGGGACCAAAAGTTGGAACAAGCCATGGCACCTGGAGTCCAAACGATACACATATTCCTTTGTTATTTATGGGGAAAGGTATTAAACACGGATCTACCAACAGGACGATAAATATGACTGATATCGCTGCAACGTTGGCCGCTTTATTAAACATACAAATGCCAAACGGATGTGTGGGAAATGTAATAACAGAGATTACATCAAATAACAGTACTGCTCAATAAATTGAATCAAAAAAGTGATTCCAGGCTGTTAAGAAAATCACTGGAGTAGTCCAGGTTGAAATAACAATTGCAATTGCACTGGAACGTCGCTCCCCAAAAGTAAACTTTAAAAGACTTTGGATTAAATGAGTAGTGTTATGAACTCCTGGGAATGCCTGAGGTATTCAGCTTCACTAAATAACCCTTATTGGTTCAAAAAAAATCAGGTGCAGATAACAAATTGACTTAGTTTGCATGCCTGGTTGATGCATTTAAAACATTACATTGAGATGATTGAACAGTCTTTGCTTATAACTGCTTTTTAATTTTAAATCTTACCTTATTGTGTGTGACCATTCCTGATATTCATATTTGGCAAGACTTTTTGAAGGGAGACAAATCCGCTCTCGAGCAATTGATGAAGCTACATTATAAAGCTATTTTTAACTACTTTTATTGGAGCAGTTGGCTAAAAAATAATCCTGAGAAAAAGCATGTAACCGAAGCTGCCAAAAAGGTGATTTACTCTTTAAAGGTGGAGGAGCAGGAATTACCTGAAGAAGTGATTAATGAAGAAATTGATGTTGTTCTTGAAGCCATA
>JBBPYM010000282.1:0-8436 GCA_038199905.1 Chitinophagales bacterium
ATGGGTAGACGCTATTATTGACCCGCTCGCCACAAGAACGCTTATCACCGAGGCCCTTCAAGCTGCCAACCAGAACCCGGAGATTAAACCTTTCAGAACGGGTGTGATGCAAGTGTGAGCATCCTGCGAGATCACCCTGGGTAAGATTTTGTAAATTCTGATGAAAAGAAATTTTTGTCGCCAAACACATACACCCATTCATGAAAATAAAGATTACACAGCTAGATGCTTTTACGGACAAGGTTTTTGGAGGCAACCCTGCAGCCATTTGTATTTTAGATGAATGGCTGCCGGATGAACTCATGCAGCAAATTGGTGTGGAAAATAATTTGAGCGAGACCGCTTTCTTGGTAAAAGAAGATAAAGGTTACCATATAAGATGGTTTACCCCGTCCGTTGAGGTTGACCTTTGCGGTCATGCAACCCTTGCGGCAGCCAAAGTATTGTTTGATTTGCCAGCTGTTACGGGAGATGAAATAATTTTTTATTCCAAAAGCGGGCAGTTAAAAGTCAGGAAACAAACCAACGGAAAATTCACGCTGGATTTTCCCGCTACACCCGGCAGACTCGTAATTGATCCCCCGCCTGTAATATTTGAAGCGCTAAGGATGAATGGTAACGCTGTTTTTAGAGGGCCTTTTGATTACATGGTCATCTCAGATAGCCAGGCACAGGTTGAAGAACTTGAACCTGATTTTAATTTGCTTGCCACCCTCGATAGCCGCGGCATTGTAGTTACCGCCCCCGGTGATGAGGCAGATTTTGTTTCGCGCTGCTTCTTCCCACAGTCAGGGATAAACGAAGATCCTGTAACAGGCTCAGCACATACGATGATGACGCCCTATTGGGCAGACATCCTGGCTAAAAACAAGCTCTCTGCCATCCAGGTTTCGCCACGGAAAGGGTACCTGGATTGTGAGCTGGTCGGTGAACGTGTGCTGATGTCTGGTAATGCTGTCACCTACCTGAGAGGAGAAATTGAAATATAATGGCAGAGAAACAACTGGTCGTTTATACGGATGGCTCTTCACGTGGCAACCCTGGTCCTGGCGGTTATGGAGCTATTTTGAAATGGGGAACTGTGGAGAAAGAATTGTCAAACGGCTACCGGCGCACCACCAACAACAGGATGGAACTGATGGCTGTGATAGCGGCACTGGAGTCTTTAAAAAAGGAGCAGCTCAACATAATTATATATTCCGATAGTCAATACGTGGTTAAGGCGGTGGAACAGGGGTGGCTGAAGAATTGGCTAAAGATTGACTTTAAGGATAAAAAAAACAAGGATCTCTGGCTTCGATACCACGATCTGGCTCAACAGCATCAAATAAAATTTTCCTGGGTACGCGGACACGCGGATAATCCATATAATAACCGCTGTGATAAACTAGCTACCACAGCGGCTGATGGAAAAACCCTGGACGTGGATAATGGTTATGAGAAAGGTTACTAACCGGTATACTTTTGCTTAGTTTTAATATAATCGTTAAAACCCGTGGATTTGCCGCGCAGTTAAGATTGCAGCCAAGCCATTGCTAATTAATTCCATTGATTGTCTACTGTTCCGAGACCTACATTGGAGTCTATCTCCCCCAGCGGTATCGGGAACATCACATGTTTATCCTGCAACCGTGGCGCGCCAAATTCCGCCTGCGTTTCTATGTTCATCAGATTTTTCAAAGTACCCCATCGCTTCAGGTCATTGTACCTCGACTGCTCGCCCATCAGCTCTAATTGCCTTTCTCTTTCCAATAATTCCAGCGATTGTGACTGGGTGTACGATTGATTGTAGTTGAATGCCCCTATCCGGCTACGCACCTGGTTGATCAGCGTGACCGCACCTGGTACATCACCCGTGTTCAACTTACATTCCGCCCGCATCAGCAGCACGTCCGCGTAACGCAGCAGCCGCAGGTTGTTGCTGCTTTTCAGGTTGTCTTCCGACTTTTTGTATTCCTTGTTCTGGTTCTTTTTATACCAATAGCCAAAGCTACCAAAATCATAAGCAAGCGGGCCACCGCTGCCGTTGTTCAGCCAGGTCATCGCCCCTATCCCGCCATAAAACGTAAGCCGCGCACGCGGGTCCGTATAGGTAGCGCCACTCTCGTCGTTGTAGATAAAATCCTTTACCCGCCTTTCTGGAAAGTACCAGTTGCCCCAGTCGTTCCAGCCGTATAACTGTTGGCGCGCCGTGTGTGTCGATGCCAGGTTGTTAATCCCTTCCGGGTTGCCAAGCGGGCCAAACGTGTTGTTGCCATCGAACCACTGAAACTGCACTTCGAAAAGGCTCTCCTCGTTGTTCTTTTTTGTTTCTCCAAAATTGTCCGCCCACCGGTTGCCGGGAAGCAGCGAATACCTTGTGCCGAGTCCGGACAATTGGGCCTCCGCTTCCACGTACTTCTTATTGTACAGGTATAACTTTCCCAGGAAGCCGGTAGCAGCACCCCTGGTTGCGCGACCAACATTCGCGTCATCCCACGACTCCGGTAACAGCGACTGGGCCGCCTTGAAATCATTCTCCGCCACCAGCCATACGGCTTCAACGGTCGCGGACCTGGGTGCGTTCACGTTGTCCGACTGGTTGAAGGATGTCCGGATCGGCACCCTGCCCCAGTAAAACGCCAGTTGGGAATATGCGTATCCTCTCAGGAAATGCGCCTCGCCGGCGCTGCGGCTCACGATCTTGTAGTTGTCGTCGCCTTGTTTTGCTATATATTCGGCGCTCTTGTCTATCACCAGGTTGGAGCGCAGGATCATTTTGTACAGCATCTTCCAGAAGCGCTCCAATGATGCATTAGTGTTCATATGCTGGTACTGCCACAGAGCCGAAACCGCCGGCTCATTGGCAAGAGCGGGCAGGGTAGGCTTGGCCTCATTGGCCAGCACATCAAATATTTCCGGCCATTCAAAACCCATCATATTGTTGTGATAGAAACTGGCATAGGCCGCGTTGGCGCCCTTCCGGATCTGGTCAGGGGTATTGAAATAGTTTGAATAATTGTAGGAATTCGGGTCAGAAAAATCAAGGATATCCTTCTTGCAGGAAAACTGCAAAACGATGATCACCAGTGCCAGCGAAATCTTTATTTCAGAAGCGAGCCTTTTCATATTTTCATACTATCAATATATTAACTATAAGCTCTTGATCCATTGTATTGTGCTAAAACAATGTTTCAATAATATCTTTTTCATGATCAATCCCTTCCGGGCGTACCCGTATAAACTGGGGTTTACAAATGATCCAGGTTTGCGCTTTTGAAACATTACTCCAGCTGGTCCTGTTTACGGTACTATAACTAACCGTCAACGCTAGATTCGTTAGTTCCCGGTTTTTAAACACCGGCACAGCTGCCAGTTCAGTGGTTTTGTAGAAATCATGGCTTTCGTTTACTGAAAGTGATGCTGTTGTTACCATTTGTTTAATTTTCTCTTCGGTGGAAATTACCAGGTCTCGTGATAAAAACTTTATAGGAGCACTGATATCATTTTCACCGGGGCCCTGGAACCCGCCCGACCTAAGAATAAAATGCTTGCAGGACGATAGAGCTGATGCAATTATAAATGTCGTTATAATTGTTGTTCTGGTCAGGATAATCTTGTTCATTTTTTTCAAATTAATACGTTACCGAATTATAATCCTGCCTGTAATCCGATTGAAATAGACCTGCCAATTGGGAAATTCAGGAAATTTTGTCCACGGGTCAAATTTGCACCGCCAAATTCAGGATCATATCCCGGTACGTTCGAAAAAGTAAGCAGGTTATTGCCACTGCCATAGAATCGAAACTTTGTAAAACCGATCTTTTTTATCATGCGCTCTGGCAGGCTATATCCAAAAGAAACCTGTTGAATTTTGAAATAATTGCCACTAAAGACCATAAGGGAGGATGGCCTTGAATTGTCAGCAGGATCTGATAAGATTGCCCGTGGCACCCTCCCATTCCCTGGCTGTGCCTCACTTTTCCAACGATCAAGCACAACGCTTTCCTGGTTCTGCACGAACTCCATGCTCCTGGTGTCTTCATAACCATTGTAAAAAACCTGGGAGCCTCCAATACCGCGAATAAAAACGTTCAGATCCCAGCTTTTATAGTTTAGATAGATGGAAGCGGCATAAAGATCAGTTGGGATAGAATTGCCAATCTTTGAACGATCCTTGTCAGGAGTGATCATGCCATCACCATTAAGGTCTTTAAACCTCACATCACCTGGGCTTGTCGCTGCCAATAAATAAAACACCTGGTTTAACTGGTCCGAAGTAAGAGCGGGATTTGCTTTTTTTGCCTCCTGACGGGCATACTCGTTTGCCGCATCAAGTTCTGCCCTTGTTTCAAAAATGCCATCTGCAGTGTAGCCGTAATAAAAACCGATCGGATTGTTTATCTCCGTTCTTGACGCATTACTCATGTAAGGAGCGCCAAGACCCAGTGAGGTTACTTTATTTTTAACCCTGGAGTAATTTGCCGATATAAAATATTGTAACGGCCGCGAACTGTTGCGATAACCCACCTGGATTTCATAGCCTTTGTTTGTACAGCTAGCTGCGTTAACCAGTGCGTTGCCATCGGAAACCATCAGGCCATAACCGAGGGAAAGCGGGCGTGGTACGGTGAAAAGTATGTCTTTAGAATCCTTTATAAAATATTCTGCTGTAACCGTCAGGGCATTTCGAAGAAAGCCGATATCCGCACCAATATTTTTCGTGATGGTAGACTCCCACTTAATGTCCGCCGCAGCGTCCTGAAGGATGGTTGCTCCAGACACGGGTGCAGGGGTATTGCCGAAGGGATAATAAACACCGTTAGTCCAAACGTTTGCCAGGTATTTAAAATCCCCAATAGCGTCATTGCCAGAAATCCCCCAACTGGTGCGGACTTTCAACTGGTCGAATATATCAAGCACTTTAATGAAATTTTCTTCATGCAATTTCCAGGCAATACCAACCGAGGGAAATGTACCCCACCTGTTTTGTGGCGCAAAGCGGGGTGAGCCATCACGGCGAACATTTAACGTTAAAAGATATTTGTCTGCGTACTGGTAATTAACCCGGCCGAAATAGGAGGTGAATGCATATCTGCCAAAATTCTCCCCGCTAATAGACCTGATTTCGGCGTTGAACACTGATCGAAGATCTGTATTTGCATAGTTCTGACCATAGATAGAAATCGTGCCCGAACTTGAATAATTCTGCCTTGAGTTGCCTGCCATGGCAGTCAGGTCGTGTTTTCCCCTTTTACCTTTGTAAGTCAGGAAGCTTTCAAATATGGGATTGAGCGAGTAGACTGAATTATCCGAAAAACTGTTCGGTATGGTCTGCTGGACGGGATTATCATATTGATCCGTCCATATTGAATAACGGGCAAAAGAGCCTATTGCTCCATATTGGATGTGATATTTCAGGTTCTTGACAGGTTCAATTTCCGTCCAGACATTCGCCTGGAAATCAAGATTGTGATGTACCGGGTGTAATAAGCCACTGGTCGCGACCGGGTTCACAGCATCGCCGAGATCTTCCACCCTGTTGATAGATCCATAGCCCCAGTAATTCCTGTTATCCCTGGCAGGAATGTAGGGTTGCATATTTATCATGGACGACACGCGGGTGGGCCCTGCTCCTTTATTTACCCTGTATGCAAAGGCGAAATTGTCCCCGAAGCGAAGCCATTTTCGGATGGTAAAACTGTTCTTGAGCCGGATGGTTATCTCGTCGCGTGTGGGACCGATAAATATCTCATCAGACTTTTTATAACCCATACTTACATAAAAAGTGGAACGTTCTGAACCACCGGAAAAGTTTATATCAACAGAATTGCTATGCGCGGTTTTGAAAACCTCATTCTGCCAGTCTGTTACATCTACCCGCACTTCTTTCGACAGCAGTTTGGCAGGTATTGGCTGACCGGCATTTGTTAATCCTTCCTGTACGTAATCAATGTATTCTGACGCGTTAAGCACGTCCAGTTTCTTCGGTGTAACGGCAAAGCCGCTATTGATATTAATGTAAATTTTCGTGGGACCAGATTTCGGCTGCCTGGTGGTAACAAGAACCACCCCATTAGCACCTCTCGCCCCATAGATGGAAGTTGAAGAGGCATCCTTCAATACTTCGATACTTTCGATATCATTTGGATTTACGGTTTCCATGCTACCTCCAAGGAACCCGTCGATCACTACCAGTGGTTCAGTATTGTTAAACGAAGTAACACCCCTTATTCGTATTGAACCGGCGTTCACATCAACCCCTGAAATCTTACCCTGAACAAGAGTTGCGAGGCTGGGGTTTTGCCTGTCACCAATGTCCCTGATATTAACAACAGATAAAGAGCCGGTGAGGTCAATCTTTTTTGATGTTCCATAACCCACCACAAGCACGTCACTACCTTCCATATATTCCTTCTGCTTTAACACGATAGTTATTTGGTTTTGATCATTGGTTTCCAACAGTGCATCTTCGAAACCTATAGAAGATACAACCAGCTGGCTTTTACTCAGCGGCATTTTCACCGCAAAAGTCCCTTCTGAACTGGCGGCGGTTGCCATCATTGTACCATTAACAGCGATCGTAGCCCCCGATACCGGTGTACCATTCTGATCCCGGATACTTCCGTAAACTGTCCGCATTGTATCCTTTCTCACAACTGCAAGACCTTCATTCACAGAAACAGCGGCAACTTTTTTAGTAATCACAATAGTTTTGTTTTCAATAACATAATCGAAAGGCTGGTTTTTAAAACCTATAGCAAGCACTTCTTTCAACGTTGCATTCTTTACATTGATATCGATTTTACGCGCATTTTGCAAAAGCTCATTGTTGTGAAAAAAGAAATAACCCGTTTGCTTTTTGATGACTGAAAACAGTTTTTCGATAGGTATATTCTTCCCTGACCAGGTTATGGTTTGAGAATACCCATATGTATGAATAAGCAACAACAAAACAGTTAGCATGACACAAGTCAGCTTCATGATTTTCAATTTTAGGTTAACCTCCCGTACCCAGGCATTTTGCTGCAAACACTTAAATGCCTAGCTTTGAATTTGTGGGTTCACCATTGTAGAATACCGAATTGAATTCGGTATACAGCCGTAAGGGGATCGTACCTATATGTTAACCCAATACTCGCCGGAAATGCTACGAACATTTCCGGTTTTTTTATGCTAACAGTTTGTTGTTACCAGTTTAATTCCAGTTTAATGATGATGCCAGCCAACTTGTAACTACCGCAACACCACCAGTTTCTTCCCTTCCAATTTACAACGCACCTGGCTCATTTCCAGCATTTCCACTACCCTGGAAATACTCAGGTTTTTTTCAAGATCACCGCTGAATGTTTGGTGAGCTTCTTTATTCTCAAAAACAACTTCCACATCGTACCAACGAGCCAGTTGCCGCATTACAGTTTCCAGGCTTGCTTCTTTGAAGTGGAAATAACCATCTTTCCAGGACACCGCTTCCTCCATATCAATATTTTTTATAAGGTCGATATTTCCGTTCTCTTGTAATCCTGCCTGTTGTCCGGGCAACAGTAACAGGCTAATATCGCCCTTGCTTACTTTAAGTGCCCCTTCAAGCAGGGTGGTTTTTATTACAGACTCATCGCTATACCCATTCACATTGAAGTGAGTGCCCAGTACTTCCACCTGCATTCCGTTTAAAAGAACTTTAAATGGCTGATCCGGATTGTTTGCCACTTCAAAATAGGCTTCTCCGTTAACCTCAACAAGCCTCTCTTTTCCGGTAAAAGCTACCGGGAATTTTATGGAAGAAGAGGAGTTCAGCCAAACTTTGGAGCCGTCGGAAAGATTAAGCGGGTATAACTGCCCTTTGTTGGTAACCAGCGTATTATATAACATCGTCGCGGACGCGGTTTTCATTTCTGTTTTGTAACTCAGTTCTCCCTTGCTGCTGATAACATCTGTATTGCCCTGCCTGGCCAGCGTTCCTGCAAATCCCGTATCCAGAAAAAGCCGGGAGCCATCCGATAAGGTAAGCACAGCCTTGTTGCTCCCGGCATCTTTTGCACTATTAACGGGCAAATTCTGAATTCTTCCTATTTTCTGTTTATTTTCATTAAACATCAATAAATAGCCGGCCGAACCTAACAGTAGTATTAACGCAGCGGCAACCGACAATTTCTTCCACCAAAGTTGTTGTACAGGTACGTTGGTAGTTGCAAGCTCCTCTTTGGTGTTCAGTATGGCAGATAATATCGCGTCTGCCTTGTTCACAGGCATCGACGCTGTCGGTTGAAAATCTTTCCAGGCGTCGGCAAGGATAGACTTTAACGCTGCATCAGTCGCCGATCTTTCGATCCAATCAGCCAACTCAGCTTTTTCAGTATCCGTACACTGGTTCCTGAAAAATTTTTGCACTAAATATCGGACCTTAGATTCTGTCATATTTTTTGCGAGACAACTGGTTTAATAACCGGTTTTTCA
>JBBPYM010000283.1:0-5382 GCA_038199905.1 Chitinophagales bacterium
AGATGTAAAGAATTAATGAATAAATACCTGAAAGGAAATATTAGTCCGGGTGAACAAAAAGAACTGTTTAAAATGGCCGCTGACATGAACATCGACCACCTGCTTGCTGAGATGATAGAAGCTGATTTTGAAACTGATCTGGCGGGTGAGATAAATATGACTTCGCAGGAATCAGAAGCTATTATTAAAAAAATCTTGACATCTGAAAAACATACCAACAGGATTTTTACGATGGCAAGGCGAAGAAAAATCACCAGGCGGTTATCCGCTGCCGCGATGGTGGTAATGCTTGTAGTGGGAGCGGCTATCATGTACTTTAACCGGTCATCTGAAAATTCACCCGTTAATTCAGAAGTTTTTATACCTGCCGGCAACATAAAAAAAACAAATACAACGTCGCAACCTTTAATTGTGGTACTGCAAGATGGCAGTTCTGTGAAACTGGCATCCAAATCAACGCTGAGTTTCCCTGAAAATTTTGAAAACGAAAAAAGGGAAGTTTATATGACGGGTGAAGCTTTTTTTGTTATCGCTAAAAATCCTGCCTCTCCATTTTATGTGTACTATAATAATGTTGTAACAAAGGTGCTGGGAACATCCTTCAACATAAAAACCAATCATACAAACAGCAATATCGAGGTTTCTGTAATCACCGGTAAAGTGCAGGTTACAGAAAACATGACCGGTAGTATAAAAAGCGTTTCTGGAGATTCGCCTAAAACTGTGATAGTAACACCCAATCAGAAAGCGGTGTATAATAGTAAGCAAAAGGATTTTGAAACAACACTGGCCGACTCCATACGCCCTTTGTTGAATCAAACAAACTCAATCACTAACGCAAGAGAAAGCAGCGATATTGATTCCTTTTATTTCCGTAAAGCTACCAATCTCCGTCAGGTTTTTACACAGATGGAGACGTTTTATGGCATTGAAATAATTACAACGAATGAGCATATCTATGATTGTGTTTTCACAGGTGACCTTTCGAAACAGGATATTTGGAAGAAGCTGAATATCCTTTGTCTTACTATAGGTGCAAACTATGAAATAAAAGGAACTAAAATCCTGGTATCAGGTGATGGCTGCAAATAACCGGCATTTAAAACGACCAAAACTTAACGATCATGAAAAAAAAGCGACTGCTTGTTCACCACATCTTTTCAGTGATGAAAGTTGCCATTGTGCAATTCTTTATTCTTATTGCACTTTCTTCTTCAGTTCTCGCCAAAGATGTTGAAGCACAATCGATTCTCGACAAATCGATGAGTTTACAGATCATCAACCTGGAACTTTACAAGATTTTCCAGATTATAGAAACCCAAACTAAGGCCGTATTTAATTACAGCTCCAATTCGATCAATGTAGAAAAGAAAATATCTTACAAGGCCGACAACAAAAAGGTAAAAGAAATATTAGATGATATTCTTGCACCCTTTTCAATCGGGTACAAAGAAGTGAACGGGCAGATTGTATTATTTTCAAGCAAAGCGGGGAAAGTATCGGAAGAGAGTGACACAAAAAATCAACTATTTGCCAGTTATGTGATCGCGGATACCACTATCACGGGGGTGGTGAGAGATGACATTGGAAATGTTCTTGAAGGAGTTACCGTTCGTGTAAGTGAAAACGGATCTATGTCAACAAGCCGTAAGAATGGTGCTTTTAGCGTTAACGCTCCCAGCACAAGTGTTACATTAGAATTCAGTTATGTTGGTTTCAGGACGCAACAGATAAGGTTAAATGGCAGCAGCAAATTAAATGTTAACCTGAAACCTGAAACCAAAGCTTTAAGTGATGTGGTGGTAACCGCGCTCGGTATCTCACGGCAAAAAAAGTCGTTGGGTTATGCTGTTGCGGATGTAAAAGGTGCGGACCTTACAAATGGCGGGAGTTCAAACCTGGTAAAATCGCTTGATGGCAGGATGAGCGGGGTTAATTTCACACAAGCAAGTACCGATCCTGCAGGCTCTGTTTTTGTTACCATACGCGGCGCCACCAGTCTTAGTCTTCCTAATTCAACAGTTAACAGTCAGCCATTGTATATAATCGACGGCATACCGCTGGGAACTACCAGCATCACCAACAAAAACGGTGTTGACTTTGGCAACCTGTTATCACAACTAAACCCTGAAGACATTGAAAGTGTTTCTGTGCTGAAAGGCGCAAGCGCCGGGGCTTTGTATGGTTCGCAAGCTGGTAACGGTGTGATAATGATCACTACGAAATCGGGTAAAGGCGCGAAGAAGGGTCTTGGTGTATCGTTCAATACATCGATGGTTACAGATCAGCCTTATAATTTCTTCGAAACACAAACAGAGTACGGCGTTGGCATCAGGAGCTCCGTTTATGTTGGCGGCGGCGGTTACGACTGGGGTCCAAAATTAAACGGGGCGTTTAAAGTGAGCCGGTGGAACACACTGACACAGGCTTATGACTCTGTGCCATTCCTGGCTACCAACGAAAATAGGTTACAACAATTCATGCAAAAAGGTTCCACCAAAAACTACAATATAAGTGTAACCGGCAATTCGGATAAGGGCTCCTTTCGTTTGTCGGTAGGCAAGATGGCCAACATTGGTGTGATGCCCAACAACGCAACAGACAGGATGACAGTAAACCTGAACGCTGCCTACAATATTACTAAAAAGGTAAAAATTTCGGTAAGCAGTAATTACGTTTCTCAATACTCACCCAACAAATCTTCTTCTAATAATGACGCGGTGGAACTACTGACCTTCTCCTTCCTGGCCCATTTTCAACCTATCAAAGAAATGCAAAACATCTGGCTGAAAGGATATGAGGGCATCAAACAAAACGCTCCATCTTACAAACCTAACGGAGATCCATATGGTAACAACCCCTACATGTATGCTTACGGTGAGATCAATACTTATAGAAAAGACAATTTCTTTGGCAAAGCCGAACTCGAATGGCAGCTACTAAACCCATTAAAGTTGCTGGTAAGATCTGGCATGGATTATAATGGCGATAATTATGAATATAAATTATCAAAGGGATTTGAAAGTGTAAACCAGAGAGATGGGCGGTATAGCGTGCAAACGCAGAGTACGTTCTCTGTTAACTCCGATGTAATGCTGATATGGAACAAAGATTTTAAAAAGATCTCTACCAGCGCAACAGCAGGGTACAACTACGTGTATGGCAACTCTTATAGCAATAGCGCCAACGCGGATAAACTCGTGCGCGCAAATGATTTCAGTCTTGGTAATGCAGTAGCTGGTACATTAACAGCTAATAATTCCTGGGGCATCGGCAAAACGCAAAGTGGGTATGTGAGCGCCCAGGTAGGATATGACGGCCAGGTGTACCTTGATCTTGCTGGCAGGTACGACCAGAGTGGTGTGTTGGAAGAAGATAAAAATCATCACTTTTACCCTTCTGTAGCGCTTAGTTGGCTGGCATCGGAAACGATGAAATTGCCATCGTTTGTAAGTATGCTGAAATTGAGGGGAGGCATTGCACAGGTTGGTCATGGCATTGGAAAACCGCGTAGCAGCAACACATTCAGCTTTAACCCCGTTGACTATGGCGCAGTGAAAATATTAAATATCGGCGGTGTACTGGTGGATCCTAATATAAAGGCGGAGGTAACTAACTCCTTCGAGGCCGGAGTGGACCTTGCCTTATTTGACAGGCGCATATCTGCTGACTTCACCTTTTTTAAGAAAACACATGAAAACCAGCAGGACTTTATACCCACATCCCCAGGAACTGGATATTCGGGTATGTTATCAAACGTTGGCACCGTAGAAGCAAAAGGAATTGAAATCGGGCTGACAGTAATACCGGTTAGAAACAAAAACTGGACCTGGGATGTATCCGGTTACTTTACCAAAACAGACGCGCATATCACGAAGTTATCAAAAACCTATGTGCCTAACGGTTATACCTTCTATGGCAACGGCCCTAATGTAACCATCAGGATGGCGGAAGGCGAGAGGATAGGCACTTTATGGGAAAGCAATGTTTTCGAAAGAATGCCATCAACCAGCAAGTATGCCGGCATGATCGTGCTTGACAATACCGGTGTATGGAAATACTCAACGATGGAAAAAGACAGGAAATCTATCGGCAACTACAATCCTGACTTCATCCTGGGGTTAAATTCATCAGTAAGGTTCAAGTCGTTCAAACTTTCAGTAGTAGCCAGCTTGCGCGTAGGTGGGCAATATGTGTCCAATGTAACCAGGCGCTCTGTTACCAATGGCCATTCACTGCTTACTATAGGCGACCTGGTTAATGGTCCCAATGATTACACCGGGGGTGGAAGAGATGCTGCGTCTGGCGGACTTAAATGGCCGGCATGGCAAAGTATGAAGTATCCCTATATGCAGGCATTGGTTAAAAACTATGCATTTTATGGGGCGTATGCCCAGGACGCTTCTTACTTTAAAGGTGTATGGCTAAAACCAGGCGGTGATCCGAAAAACGACGCAGACTACATTGTTAATGGCGAGGATTCACTGGCGACTTTTTATGGACTTCCCGGCCAGGTGTTAGGCAGCCAGTACTGGAGTTTTCCACAGACACTCATACGTGACGCCACCAATTTAAAAGTTAAGGAGATAGTGCTGGAATATGGCATTCCATTCAGCTTCCTGGAAAAGTATAAAATCCAGAACCTATCGGTTGGATTTGTGGCCAGGAACATTTTACAATGGAACAAAAGCGGAGAAAAAGGAGATCCCGAGGCGGCCTTCGAAGGAATTGGAGTGAACCAGGGGATCATTGGAAAAGCGCTCCCATCCATTGCCTCTTATGGATTTAAATTAGCAGTAACCTTTTAATCCACCTTAACTTCTCACCAATATGAAAAAGTTCCTAATAATATTATTCCCGGTAATGATACTGGCCTCCTGCCAGAAATCAACTTTCAGGGAAAACGAATTGCTTGCAAAACGCGATGCGCTCGAATCCGCAGAGCCTAACCTGCTGTTATCATCCGTTATACAAAAATCTACCTTTCTTTACCAGAATAAGGGTGGACTTGGCGCCAAGAACCTGGCGGCTACCATGCAATACATGCAAGGAAACAGGAACAGTGACGATAACACATACCTCGGTTTTAAATTGCCAAAAACAGACCTGTATGAATTTACCGATGTAATCAAACTGATTAACGCGGCGGTGACAGATGTGAACAAAAAGGGGCTGAAAGCCCATGAAGGTGTTTTTAGGATATTCCGATCGCTGCTTTGGTCAACCGTTACTGATCTGTACGGAGACATTTTTTATACCGAAGGACTGCGTGGGCAGGACGGAATCCTGTTCCCGAAGTTTGATGAACAAAAAGATATTTACCCCGCCCTGATCGATAACCTGAAAGCCGCCTCTCAACTGTTAGCAGAAGGAAAAGAGCCG
>JBBPYM010000284.1:0-6365 GCA_038199905.1 Chitinophagales bacterium
ATTAGTGCCCGTTAACAGCACAAGCGGTGCTGCGCCAATTGAGCCAAGGGAATCAGCTACCATTTTATCGAATGCATCAAATGTGCTTACTTCTTTTCCATCAGCTAATGGGAAACGTAAGCGTGCTGTATCATAAAGATCCAGAACGGAAGCCTGAACTTTTGCAGAGGTGCCGCCGCCTGTAAAAGAAGACAGCGTGTTGCCTTCCAGTTTGATTGGCCTGCCGTCTCTTACCTTAGCAACAACAGGGATAGCATCACCACCTGAAAGGAAAGTGGTGGCATAATAGTTAGCCTCTCCTGGTACAAGGTCCTGAGGTTTGTTTACATAAGGAATTGATTTCCTTACCGGCATTTCACAACTGGCAACAGCCATCGCAGCGGCGGTGCTAAAGCCAAGGTATTTGAGGAAATCCCTGCGTGGGGTAGCCTCATCCATCAATCCTTTGCTGTCAACATCTTCAAATGGCAGATCAGATGTAAACTCATCCTGACCATTCTTTTGATGTGCCGCTGAGTCACTTAACTCACCGAAACTCTGCCAATATTTTTTTTGCTCCATAGTTATTAGTTAACAGGTGGCCATCAGTGGTTAAACCTAACAGCCGCATCGATTTAAATATTATAGCCATTCACCCAATTCTGCAAAGCCTACTGCTTAATAATGGCATTTCTGGCATTCAGTTCCGCCGATCTTCTCTACAGTAATACTATCAGAGGGGTTCTTTTTTAGATCGTCATGGAACTTTTCGTAAATGCTGTAAAACTTATTGGTAGTAAACTGAACTTTCGTTTCGCGGTGACAATTTACGCACCATCCCATACTCAAGTCGGTAAACTGGTAAACCTCACCCATTTCCGTCACAGGACCGTGACAGGTTTGACACTGTACTTTGCCGGCATTTACGTGTTGGGAGTGATTAAAATATACATGGTCAGGCAGGTTGTGAATTTTTACCCATTCAACAGGCTTGCCCTCATTAACATATTTTCTGCCATCCCAGCCTGCGTATTCGTATAGCTTTTGAATTTCCGCGGTACCATTAATTTCTGTGCCATCTTCAGCATATAACTTGCCAGCACTGCCGGTATATTCATTGATAGTCATGTGACAGTTCATACAAACATTCACAGAAGGAATATTTGCATGTTTACCTTCCTGCGCACCACCATGACAGTATAAACAACTAATCTGGTTTTTGCCGGCATGTACTTTATGAGAATAATAAATTGGTTGAACGGGCTGGTAATTTTTTGTGCGACCTAAGCCGATCGCGCCCTGAATAGTGTAGTAGCCACCAATAACAAACACGATCAGTGTCATCAGGTAGATATAGGCTTTATTGCGGTAGAAAGGCACTGGTTCGGCAGCTGGAACACCCTCTGCGTCATCTGACAACTTTTTAAGATTGCTGTTAACCTGTAATAATATCAACGCTATAACAGCCATTATCAAAGTAAGAATACCAAACAATAAAGAGTTGTCTTCCGACTGTGCTTTATCTACTGGACCACCAGCATCGGCAGCGGGTGCCTTGGTTTCTTTAGAAGCTTTAATAATGTAGTCGGCAATGGCATCAATTTCAGTATCTGCAAGATTGGGGAAACCTTGCATCATAGTAGGATACTGTTCTTTCAACTGCTTTGTGTAAGCGTCCTTAGCCATGAAAGCCGTTGGGTTATGCACCCATGCATGTAACTGCTTTCTATCTGCCCATGGACCTCTGGTTTCGAAGCCCGCAAGAGCCGGTCCGTTAAGAACCTTATTCAGCGCATGGCAACTGGCACAATTAGACCGGAATAAAGCGGCACCATCCTGCGCCAATAGTGGATTCTGGGGGGAGAAAATGGTAACAAAAAGCAAGCAGCATAACAACTTTCTAACAATCGGTCTACAATGAATCATATGCTCGGAGATATCGGTTAATAGATGGAAACATTTCCCGGGTCGATTGCAAAAATAAGGCAGGATTTTAACATATTATCAACATTGCTGATTTTTTTTTTCTTTTGCTGGGCTTGCATTTCAGCGAATTATAACAAAATCAGATTTTATATTGTCATGTTTCTGTCAACAAAAATTTTGAATGTACCAGCTTTTTTTTGCTGTCTTTTTTGTCGTCTTTTTCGCGCTGATACATAATGCCACCTAAGCGTTTGACGCAAAATCTATGAAGTCAGCATTTACCTTTGTGGCAACTCTAAAAAGACACAATTTTTTAAAAACGATCGACCCGTTTATCGTTAAAAAGCGGCCGGTAAAACCTGAACAAATTTCCGTTCAAACTTATTTATCTGGTGCAATTAAAATAGGTTTGTGATATGTTGAAACGGCTGCAGCAAAAATGGAATGTTAGCGGAACGCAATTTATCCTGATTCTTTGCGTGTTTGCAATCACCGGTTCGGCAACCGCATACATAACAAAGCAGATAACTTCCTGGCTGCAACTGGATGCTTCGTCTGTGTTATACTGGCTGGTGAAGCTTGCCGTGTTGGTTGTTGGCTATCAAATCCTGCTCCTGCTGGTGGCTATACCCTTTGGCCAGTTTCGTTTTTTCTGGAATTACGAGAAAAAAATATTCCGCTGGTTTACAAAGTTTCGCAAACCAGGGAAATAGAGTTTTCTGATGCTTCTGAAAAATTTTGGTAGTTCTGGTGATGATTCGGTCTGAATGTAAGTTGATAAGTGATAGCTGGCAGTCTCTTTTGTTCGGTTTGTTGCTACAGTGTATTGTTATTTATTTTCCCTGCCGTAGTTTTGACGGATGTTTACCATTGCCGTTTTCGCCTCAGGCACGGGCAGCAACGCCCAAAAACTTATTAGCCATTTCCGGCTGCATAATATTATCAAAATCGGGCTGATCGTTTCAAATAAAAGTACCGCCGGTGTGCTGGAAATTGCAGAAAAAGAGCAAATTCCATCGATGTTGCTTGAAAGAGAAAAGTTTGTTAATGGCAACGGATATGCAGATGAGCTTAAGGACGCAGGCATCGATTTTATAGTGCTGGCGGGTTTTTTATGGAAAATACCTTCGGTTTTGATACGCGCGTTTCCTAACAGGATCATCAATTTACATCCGGCTCTTCTACCTAAATACGGAGGAAAGGGTATGTATGGTAACTTTGTGCATGAAGCTGTGCTGGCAGCAGGCGAGACAGAATCAGGTATTACCATTCATTATGTAGACGACCAGTATGATCATGGTCCGGTAATATTTCAGGCCAGGTGCACAATTGACAAGAATGATACGCCATCATCAGTTGCACAAAAGATCCACCTGCTTGAGCATTTTAATTACCCCAGAGTGGTGGAGGAAATTTTGAGTGGTTTATAAATGGTAGTGTCACCATGGTATCTGAGGAGAGCAGACCTCTTTTAATTTGTTAAAACATCATTTCCAACACTCACTATAACATTACTTAATGTAACATTACAATCGAAAATTTACCTTTTGTTAACTGCTACCTGGCTTAGAGCCTTATTATTATGTGTGTTATGTTTGTTACTTGCAGGCAGTGCAGCATTTTGCCAGATAACTGTCAGGGGTACTGTATTCGATATGTCTAAAACCAGGCCGCTGGCTGGTGTAAGTGTAATGAGCACGTCAGGCAAAGGAACCTCTACTAACGACTTAGGCGCCTATGCGATAGACGTTAATGAAAAAGACTCCATCTATTTTTCTTACCTGGGCAAACCTACCATGCGGTTCGCCGTTGCAACCCTGAACAATTTAACGGGTTTTGACATCTCTGTTCATGTACAAACGAATATTCTTCCGGAATACCTGGTGATGCCACCGAGTTATAAATTTGATTCAGCCCAAAACAGGCTCGATTATGCCAAAGCATTTAATTTTAGAAAGCCCGGACTTGGTATTTCAACCTCTCCATTAGGATCCGGCGGTGCCGGGGTGGGGCTTGACCTTGACCAGCTTATCAATGTTTTCAGGTTCAGGAGAAATAAAAGCATGTTGGGTTTTCAACGGAGGCTGATCGCAGAAGAGGAAGACAAATACGTTGACCACCGTTTTAATAGAACGATTGTAAGAAAAATAACTTCTCTTACGGGTTCCGAACTGGATAAATTTATGAAGCTGTTCCGACCAACTTATGAATTCACCCAGATCACCAATGAATATGAGTTCTACAACTATATCAAGCTTTCCTTCAAGAAATACCGCGCAATTTTCCCGGCATAGGATTAAGCCTTTTTTGCACGATCCTGTTCTCTGCAATAATAATGTTGCATGGATTTGTGCTAGCAAGTTTTTATACTATCTTCAAGCATAAACCAATCATGATGAAACACCTGATCGCCGGTTTTATTTATCTACTTATCTTTTATGATCTGTCATTCTCCCAGGCTAAAACAATAACAATTAGTCCGGTTAAGAACGGCGCCTCTGCAGTAACCCATATGTCTGACGAAAGAATGTTGCGGATAGATAACAAACTGCAAGAGTATGTAGATAGCGGACGCATGAACGGAGCTGTGGCATTGGTGGTTCGAAATGGTACGGTCGCTTATTACAAATCATTCGGTTACGACGACGTAGATAGAAAGATCCCGTTAAAAAAAGATGCGATCTTTCGCATGGCATCTCAAACAAAAGCAATTACAAGCGTGGCGGTTATGATGCTGTACGAAGAAGGAAAGTTTATGCTGGATGATCCTATATCCAAATACATCCCTTCTTTTAAAAATCCGACAGTCCTTGACAAATTCAATCCTGCTGACAGCAGTTATACCACTATCCCGGCAAAAAGGGAAGTCACCATCCGCGACCTGCTCACCCACACTTCGGGAATCGGGTATGCACAGATCGGATCAAAGGAAGCAAACGCCATCTATGGGAAGGCTGGCATAACCGCAGGTATCGGTATCGACCATTTAAAACTGGGCGACATAATTAATGCCATGGGCCCATTACCACTATATCACCAGCCTGGAGAAAAATTTACCTACGGTTTAAATGTTGACGTGCTGGGATACCTGGTTGAAGTAACTTCAGGTTTGTCCCTGGCAGAGTTTTTTAAACAACGCATATTTGACCCGCTGGGAATGAAGGACACTTACTTCTACCTGCCTAAGGATAAACAAGACCGATTGGTACAATTATATTCTGAAAATGCCGAAGGCAAAGCGGTTTTGATGAAAGAAAAAATAAAAATCAACGCTGATTTTATTCGTGATTACCCAAATAAACCCGGCACTTATTACTCTGGCGGCGGCGGGTTATCCGGCACCATTTACGACTATGCCATATTTTTGCAAATGATGCTCAATGGCGGAGAGTACAATGGTAAAAGAATTCTCTCCCGTAACACAGTGCGCATGATGACCATGAACCAGATCGGCGACCTGAGTCTTGGAGATAAAAAGTTTGGACTTGGGTTTTCAGTCTCAACAGAAAAATCCAGTGCAATATTACCAACACCCCAGGGGGTTTACGAATGGGGCGGAATGTTTGCCACTTCTTACTGGGTTGATCCCAAAGAAAAAATGGTAGCATTGTTATACCGTAACATCTATCCCACACGCTATGGGAGCCTCGGTGACCTGTTTAAGGTACTTGTTTACCAATCCATTAATGACTAACGGCAACCGCTAACGGAATAAGAAACATTACTTTTAAAAACATTTAAAGATTTTATATTATGGACCAGCTTACTTTGGGCATCGGTACCAGGCTGCAACATACGTCTCACGGTCCGGGAGTAATCGTAGCAGTGAAATACGCCACCTACCTGATCTCTTTTATATACCACGGCATTAAGGAAATTGACAAAACCGACAACAAGCTGGAAGAGATCATCCCTGAAAATGTAACGGAAGAAATTGAGACAACATCAGCCATGGAAAAATCTTTATTAAAGATTCTCCGCTTGTGGAATGATACCCAGGAAATTGTACCCCTCGGAGACCGCTGGATCGGCGGCACGATGTTGCTACAGCCAAAAGACAGTTCACAAAAACCCAAAGAGATACCCATAGATATCTTCTTCCATAAAATAGTGATGCTACGCGACCGCATCCGTGTGCTTGAACAACAGGTGAACGCCCACAAAAAGTTAAGTGATGAAGAAAAAGTTAATCTCCAGCAATACATCACCCGAATCTACGGTTCACTCACTACTTTTAATGTGCTGTTTAAGAATAAGGAGCATTGGTTTGTTGGCTCGAAGGAAGAATAGCTTTCAGCCGTCAGCTATCAGCTGTCAGCCGTTGAAAAACACCGTTCAATCCTCCTCACAAACACGTCACGTTGCCTCACAGATCGAGTCAGCCGATGGCTGATAGCTGATAGCTGAAAGCTGTATCTCACTCCACCCTCTCCGGCTTTGCAAACTCACCCGTCATCTCC